>JBCBYE010000578.1:0-3109 GCA_039816075.1 Pseudomonadota bacterium
GAGACCCCGCCGTCAACCGCGCCCGCCTGCGCGAGGCGCTGGGGCTGAGCGTGGAGTAAACGTCACATGGAGGAGCCCGCCGCGCCGACCGAGGCTGAGCCTCAGGCGTCACGCCCGCAGGCTCGAGCAGCCGAGCCTCCGCAGACGACAACTAGGGCCAACGAACTCGACGGTTTCGCGCAGCCGCGCTCACGGCGGCGTCTGGCATGGGTGGCCGGAATTGGCTGGGTCGGGGCCAGCCTCTGTTTGTCGGGGCTTGCATGGTTGCTTGGACTTCTCGACCCTCCGTCGCCCGGGCAATCGCGTATCGAAGCGTCCATACACGCCGACTGTCCTTTCCCAACCTCGACGCTCGGAGAGCTTGATCTTGGTGCGGAGAACCTTCGCCTGACGGTTCGGCGCGCTGATCTCGACTTAACTTCCCGCTTGGCTGCTCGACCGGACATCTCAGCGCCTGAGCTAGTCAGAGATGAGTTTGCTCAATGCCGTTTCTCCGTGCACATCTCGGGTCCGGCCGCTCGCCTCCACCTGCCTCGCGCATTTCCAGCCAATTACGAGGGGCCTCGTACAATGGATGCGCTTGTAGAGGCGATCGAGATCGAGCCTGCCATGGCGCCTCCGATTTCCGCTGGCGCCGGCCGTCAGGGACGCACCACCGTTTTCTACATCGACGGTGCTGCCCACGAAACTTTCCATGGGACTATGCTGATCAAGCCCGATTTCGTCTCAAAATCAGCAGGCTATGGCCGTCTCGAAGCGGCGGCGGCCTTGAGGGCGCTTGCGAGCGATGAAGATGGAGAACGTCTGAGGCTGGCCATTGTCGCGCCTGACCGGGATGCAGTTTTGGAGAGCGTTTCACCGGAACCCGATTACCTCGCTCGAAGTCCGCGGCTGACCTTGGGCTTCACCTCCTCCCGCGACGACCCAATCGGCTGGTCCAGCGGACCACGCTTCGGTGTGGGATGGGTGACTGAGGCGTCGGTCTCATTGGATGACCGATCAAAGGCCCGCTGGAGAGAGGTGCTGATCTTCGTACTCTCGGCCATATTCGGCGCATCGGTTTCCGCGATACTCGAAGCGGCTCTGGCCCGGCCCAGCGCGTGACGCGCGTTCGGCCCGCCTCGACCAAGGCCGCGCTGGCCTCCCCGCCGCGGCGCCCGTATCCTCCGGCCCGCAAACGCACCCCCACGGAGCCTCAGCCCATGCCCCGCGACGCCCTTCCCCGCGAGATCGTCATCCTCTCCGCCGCGCGCACCGCCATCGGAACCTTCGGCGGGGCGCTCGCCGCAACGCCGCCGACGCAGACCGGGGCCGTGGCGGCCAGGGCGGCGCTGGAGCGGGCGGGGGTGGAGGGCCGGCAGATCGGCCATGTCGCCTACGGTCACGTCATCAACACCGAGCCGCGGGACATGTACCTGTCGCGCGTCGCCTCCATGGAGGCGGGCGTGCCCGACAGCGTGCCGGCCATGAACGTCAACCGACTGTGCGGGTCGGGCGCGCAGGCCATCGTGTCGTGCGTGCAGTCCCTGGCGCTGGGCGACGCGGACTTCGCGCTGGCCGGCGGGGCCGAGAGCATGAGCCGCGGCCCCTACATCATGCCCGCCGCCCGCTTCGGCCAGAAGATGGGCGACGTGAAGACCATGGACATGATGCTGGGCGCCCTGCACGACCCCTTCGGCCACGGCCATATGGGCGTGACGGCCGAAAACGTGGCGGCCGAGCACCAGATCAGCCGCGACGAGCAGGACGCCTTCGCGCTGGCGAGCCAGGAGCGGGCGGCGGCCGCCATCGCCGACGGCCGCTTCAAGGATCAGATCGTGCCGGTCGAGGTGAAGGTGAAGCGCGACCTCGTCCCCTTCGACACCGACGAGCATCCCCGCGCCACGACGATGGAGGCGCTTGGCGGGCTCAGGGCCGTCTTCAAGAAGGACGGCAGCGTCACCGCCGGCAACGCCTCCGGCATCAACGACGGCGCCGCGGCGCTGGTGCTGGCGGACGCCGAGGCGGCCGAAGCGCAGGGTCTGAAGGCGCGGGCGCGGGTGCTGGGCTACGCCCATGCGGGCGTGCGGCCGGAGGTGATGGGCCTCGGCCCGATCCCCGCGGTCACGACCCTGCTGGAGCGCACCGGGCTGAAGGCCGAGGATTTCGACGTGGTCGAGTCGAACGAGGCCTTCGCCGCGCAGGCCTGCGCCGTCAACAAGGGGCTGGGCCTCGACCCGGCCAAGGTGAACCCTAACGGCGGCGCCATCGCGCTGGGCCATCCGGTCGGGGCGACGGGCGCGATCATCACCGTCAAATGCCTGCACGAGCTGGAGCGCATCGGCGGCCGCTACGGCCTGGTGACCATGTGCATCGGCGGCGGCCAGGGCATCGCGCTGGCCATCGAACGCCTCTGACCCGCGATCCGGCGGAGCCGGCCTGACGGCCGGCCCGGGGCCCCGCGGGCGCCCTATCCTGCGGCGTCGCGCTCGGGGCCGGCCGGCGCCGGCGCCGCGGCGGCCGCCGCCTCGATCAGACCCGCACGCTCGGCGCCCGCGGCGCCGCAGGGCAGCCCGGCGGGGATGTCGAAGGCGCGGCCGTCGGGCAAGGCCGCCCGCATGCCCGGCGCCCGGAACCGCGCCGCCTCCTCGGTCATCGTCAGCCCTTCGAACAGCCGGCGAAGGTCCGGCGGCGCATCGCCCGCGCGCATGGGCTCCGGCGCCGCCGGCGCGCCGAAGACCTGCGTCACGCGCTGGGCGCCCGCCGGCGCATCCAGCGCATTGGTCAGCAGCCCTCCCAGCCGCAGGCCCGACGCCTCGAACTCCTGGAAGGCCGTGCGCGGCTTCTCCGTTTCGGGATCGTCCGCGAAGCCCGCCGCCTCGCCCGCGATCAGCCAGTCCGGCGGGCCGCCCTTTTTCAGATACGCCGTGCGCGTCTGCACCGAGTTGAACAGCGTCTGCATGTCCCGCACCGGCGGCGACTTTCCCGCCTTGGGCAGCTTGTAGATGCGCCCGCCCCGGTGGAACTCCTCCTTCGTCCACCGGCCCCACAGCGTCTCCGGCCCCGGACCCGGCGCCTCGAGGTTCGCCACCGTGTTGCCCGCGAAGATCATGTTCTCCACCGTCACGCC
>JBCBYE010000382.1:0-4797 GCA_039816075.1 Pseudomonadota bacterium
GAGCAGTTTGGGAAGGGGCGCGAGCGCTCTGGCGGAGATGACGTCGCCATCGCGCGGGGCGGCGGCCTCGATGCGGCGGCACTGGATGTCCACGCTCAGCTCAAGACGGCGGGCCGCTTCGGCCAGAAACACGGTTTTACGGCGATCCGCCTCCACCAGGCGAAGGCGCAGCTCCGGCGCGAGTTGCTGCGCCAGGATGGCGACCACGAGGCCTGGAAACCCCCCTCCGGACCCGAGATCGGTCCAAAGCCGGGCGTTGTCCAAGCCGAGCGGGAAGAGCTGAGCGGAATCCATGACATGGCGGCGCCAGGCCTCTTTCAACGTCGCCGGCGACACCAGATTGATCCTGGGCGACCAGCGCTGCAGCTCAGCCTGCAGCCCCTCCAGCTTGGCGCGTGTTTCACGTGAAACGCCCAGGCGCTCAAGATCGTCCTGCGACGAGGGCGTCACGCCGCCGCCGTATCGGACGAACCCGCCCTCCGACGCGCATGCAACAGAAGCAACGTGAGCGCGGCCGGCGTCATGCCCTCGATCCTGGAGGCCGCGCCCAAGGTTGCCGGCCGCGCTGCGGTCAACTTGCTCGCCAGTTCCGCAGACAACCCCGCCACCGCCTCGAACGCCATATCGGCGCCAAGCGCCACGGCCTCATCTCTCCGCAAGGCCTCCGCATCCAGCCGCTGACGATCCAGGTACTGCGCGTACTTCGCCTCGATATCCAGTTGAGCCGCCGTCGCGGCGTCGATGTCGCCCAACTCCGGCGCCGCCTCCGCTAGCGAGGCGAAGCTGATATCGGATCGCGCCAACAACTCCATGCCGTTCCGCCGCCCCCCATCCTGGGCCACCGCCCATCCGGCTCGACCCGCTTGGTCCGACGTCATCACAACGGCCTCCAACCGGCGCCGCGCCGTGTCCAACCCCTCCACCTTGCTGCAATAGGCCGTCCATCGCGCGTCACCCACCAGCCCGAGCGTTCTTCCGACCGGAGTCAGACGCTGGTCCGCGTTGTCGATGCGCAGGGACAGCCGAAACTCCGCCCGGGACGTGAACATTCGGTAGGGCTCCGACACGCCTCTCAACGTCAGGTCGTCCACCATCACGCCGATATACGACTGAGCCCGATCGAACGTGACGGCCTCCCCATGCCCGGACGCGGCCGCCGCATTGGCGCCCGCCAACACTCCCTGGGCGCCCGCCTCTTCGTATCCCGTCGTGCCGTTGATCTGCCCTGCCAGGAAAAATCCGGGCAAACCAGACACCTCCAGGCCGCTCGACAACCCTCTAGGGTCCACATAATCATACTCGATCGCGTAGCCGGGCTGGCGCACGACGGCCCGCTCAAGCCCAGGGATCGTCGCCAGGAAAGACGCCTGAACATCCTCGGGAAGGGACGTTGAAATCCCGTTCGGATAGACGGTGTCGTCCTCCAAACCTTCAGGCTCCAAAAAGATCTGATGGCTGTCCTTGTCGGCGAACCGAACGACCTTGTCCTCGACCGACGGGCAATATCGCGGCCCGACGCCCTCGATCGCCCCTCCGAACAGTGCAGACCGATCCAGATTCGCCCGGATCACGTCATGAGTCCGCTCGCTCGTGCGCGTGATGAAGCAGGGGACCTGCCTCGCCTCGGGCCGCGCCGTTTGAAACGACATCATGACCGGCGTGTCGTCGCCCGGCTGCGGCGTCGTCGCCGCCCAGTCGATGGTCCGGCCGTCCAGTCGTGGCGGCGTCCCCGTCTTCAGCCGGCCCAGCGCCAATCCCAGATCAGCGATTCGATCGGCCAGCCGTGCCGTCGGGGCTTCGCCCATGCGCCCGCCGGCGATCTGACGATCGCCGATATGGATCACGCCCCGCAGAAACGTCCCCGTCGTCAAGACCACGGCCCGCGCCGACAGCTCCGCGCCATCCTCCAGCGCCACGCCGCTCACCCGACCGCCTGCGGTCAGCACGTCCGCCACACGTCCCCGCACGACGCGAACGCCCTCGCACCCCGCCAAGAGCCGCTGCACCGTCCCCCGGTACAGCGCCCGGTCGCATTGCACGCGCGGTCCTCGCACGGCCGGCCCCTTCCGCCGGTTCAACAGACGAAACTGGATCCCCGCCGCATCCGCCGCGCGGCCCATGATCCCATCCAGGGCGTCGATCTCGCGAACCAGATGCCCTTTCCCCAACCCGCCGATCGCCGGGTTGCAGGACATCTCGCCGATCAGGTGCGGGTCCGGCGTCACCAGGGCGACGCTCGCCCCCCGCCGCGCCGCGGCCGCGGCGGCCTCGACCCCGGCATGCCCTCCCCCGATGACGACCACATCGTGTTGCACGTGAAACGTCCTATTTGCCCAGACAGAACGAGGCGAAGATATCGTCGAGAACCTGCTCCGCATCAACCCGCCCGATCAACACCTCCAGCGCCCCCGATGCACGGCGCAGATGCTCCGCGTCGAGCGCCGCATCCACGCCGGCGATGGCCTCCAACTCTCCCAACGCCTCCGCGGCCGCCCGACGGTGCCGCTCCCGCGTCATGCGTGCGGCCCCGGCCGCCCGTCGTTCCAACCGCGCCGCCACGATGTCCAGCAGCTCATCAACCCCCATCCCCGTCAAGCCCGACACGCACAGCCCCTCGCCCCCCGAATCCCGCTTTGACCAGACCTGCAGATCGCCCTCCTGCGCCTCCGGCCAAACGCCCTCCGTGGACAGCCACACCCGCACATCCGCGTCTTCGGCCCGTTGCAACGCCCGCGCCACTCCGATCCGCTCCACCTCATCCCCCGTCTCGCGAATTCCAGCCGTATCCAGAAACGTCACCGGCAGGCCGCGCAGATCCACGCGCGTCTCCAGTACATCCCGGGTCGTGCCGGGCACAGGGGAGGTGATGGCAACCTCCCGGCGCGCTATCGCATTGATCAAAGTGGACTTTCCGGCATTAGGGGCGCCCAGGACGGCCACTTCGAACCCCTCCCGCAGACGCTCCGCCGCAAAGGCGCCCTCGACCTCCGCCCGCAGTGACGCCGCAACGCCGGACACCAACGCCCCCACCTCAGGCGTCACGTCCTCAGGCACCTCCTCGTCCGCGAAATCGATGGTCGCCTCCAGCAAGGCCCGGGCGCGCACCAGATCGGCGCGCCACGCCGCCGCCGCCTCGCCCAGGGCCCCCTGCATCGCGCGAAACGCCTGGCGCCGCTGCGCCTCGGTCTCGGCGGACACCAGATCCGCCAGACCCTCCGCCTGAGCCAGGTCCAGCCGCCCCGCGTCCAGGGCACGCCGCGTGAACTCCCCAGGCTCCGCCCCCCGCAAACCCGGCAATCGCGCCAAGGCGCCCAGAACCGCCGACACCACGGCTCCCCCGCCATGGCACTGCAGTTCGAACGCCGCATCTCCGGTGAAGCTCGCCCCGGCCCCGAACCGCAGCACCAGGGCCTCGTCCAACGGCGCGCCGGTCTCGGGATCCCTCACCACCCTCACCGAGGATCTCCGGATCTCCGGCAATCCCCCGACCAGGGCCTGCAACGCCGCATCCGCCGAAGGTCCCGAAACGCGGACCACCGCCACGGCAGAGGCCCCTCGCGCCGTCGCGGGCGCGAAGATCGTGTCCCGATCCCCCATGAAGCCGCCCTCAGGCGTTCATGGAATCGAAGAACTCGCCATTGGTCTTGGTCTGCTTGAGCTTGCCCAGCAGGAACTCGATCCCATCCGACGCGCCCATGGGGTTCAGAATCCGCCGCAGCACGAAGGTCTTGGCCAGATCGCCCTTGTCGACCAGCAGCTCTTCCTTGCGCGTGCCGGACTTGAGGATGTCGATCGCCGGGAACACCCGCTTGTCGGCCACCTTGCGGTCCAGCACGATCTCCGAGTTGCCCGTGCCCTTGAACTCTTCGAAGATCACTTCATCCATGCGGCTGCCGGTATCGATCAGCGCGGTCGCGATGATGGACAGCGACCCGCCCTCCTCGATGTTCCGCGCCGCGCCGAAGAACCGCTTGGGCCGCTGCAGCGCGTTGGCATCGACGCCGCCGGTCAGCACCTTGCCGCTCGACGGCACCACGGTGTTGTAGGCCCGTCCCAGGCGCGTGATCGAATCGAGCAGTATCACCACGTCGCGTCCATGCTCGGTCAGCCGCTTGGCCTTTTCGATGACCATTTCGCTCACCGCCACATGCCGCGTCGCCGGCTCGTCGAAGGTGGAAGCGATGACCTCCCCCGCGACCGACCGCTGCATGTCCGTCACCTCCTCGGGCCGCTCGTCGATCAGCAGCACGATCAGGTAGCATTCGGGGTGATTGCGCTCGATGGAATGGGCGATGTTCTGCAGCAGCACGGTCTTGCCGGTGCGCGGCGGCGCCACGATCAGGCAGCGCTGGCCCTTGCCGATGGGCGAGACGAGGTCGATCACCCGCGCGCTCTTGTCCTTCAGCGTCGGGTCCTCGATCTCCATCTTCAGCCGCTGATCGGGGTAAAGCGGCGTGAGGTTGTCGAAGTGCACCTTGTGGCGCGCCTTCTCCGGATCCTCGAAATTCAGCGTCCCGCACTTGACCAGGGCGAAATAGCGCTCGCCCTCCTTCGGGGCGCGGATCTGCCCCTCCACCGTATCGCCGGTGCGCAGCGAATACTTCCGGATATGGTTGGGCGAGACATAGATGTCGTCCGGACCCGGCAGGTAATTCGCCTCGGGCGACCGCAGAAACCCGAATCCGTCCTGCAGCACCTCCAGCACGCCGCCGCCCGAGATTTCGACGTCGCGATCCGCCAGCTCCTTGAGAATCGCGAACATCATGTCCTGACGGCGCAGCGCCGACGCGCCCTCCA
>JBCBYE010000717.1:0-2261 GCA_039816075.1 Pseudomonadota bacterium
ATGATCACCGGCGCCGCGCAGATGGACGGCGCCATCCTGGTGGTCAACGCCGCCGACGGCCCGATGCCGCAGACGCGCGAGCACATCCTGCTGGCCCGCCAGGTGGGCGTTCCGGCGCTTGTGGTGTTTCTCAACAAGGTCGACCAGGTCGACGACGAGGAGCTGCTGGAGCTGGTGGACATGGAGGTGCGCGAGCTTCTCGCCGCCTACGAATTCCCCGGCGACGACATTCCCATCGTGGCGGGCTCGGCGCTGGCCGCGCTCGAGGGCCGCGACGACGAGATCGGCGAGAGCAAGATCCGCGAGCTGATGGAGCAGGTGGACGCCTACATCCCGACGCCGGACCGTCCCATCGACCAGCCGTTCCTGATGCCGGTGGAGGACGTGTTCTCGATCTCCGGCCGCGGCACGGTGGTCACGGGCCGCGTGGAGCGCGGGATCGTCACGGTCGGCGAGGAGGTCGAGATCATCGGCATCCGCGAGACGCAGAAGACCACGGTCACGGGCGTGGAGATGTTCCGCAAGCTGCTCGACCGCGGCGAGGCGGGCGACAACATCGGCGCGCTGCTGCGCGGCGTGGGGCGCGAGGACGTGGAGCGCGGCCAGGTGCTGTGCAAGCCGGGCTCGGTCACGCCGCACACCAAGTTCGAGGCCGAGGCCTACATCCTGACCAAGGACGAGGGCGGCCGCCACACGCCGTTCTTCGCCAACTACCGCCCGCAGTTCTACTTCCGCACCACGGACGTGACCGGCACGGTGGAGCTGGCGGCGGGCACGGAAATGGTGATGCCCGGCGACAACGTGAGCTTCACGGTGACGCTGATCGCGCCGATCGCCATGGAGGAGAAGCTGCGCTTCGCCATCCGCGTGGGCGGCCGCACCGTCGGCGCCGGCGTCGTCTCCAAGATCATCGAGTGACCGGGCGAGACATCGCCTGAGGCTGCGCGGGCCGCCCCCCTCGGGGCGGCCCGTTTGTTTTGCGACCGCCGCCGTCGCGCCGCGCCCGCGCCGAACCCGGTCGCCTCACCCGCCCAGCAGCGTCAGCGCGCCCACCAGAATGGTGGCCAGCGCGAAGCCGGCGACCTTCTGGAAGTGAAAAAACCCCTCCACCCCGTCGCGTCCATGCTCCACCTGCTTGTGCGCCTCCTTCAGCTCCACCAGCGGCAGGGCGTTTTCCAGGCTGTACCAGACCTTGGGGCCGAGGCCGGCCAGCCGCGGGTCCCGGCTGCCGAACGCCGCCCCGATCCCTGCCAGGACCAGCACGCCGAAATAGGCCAGCGGCAGAAACGGCAGCGTGCCATGCGCCACCAGCCAGCGGCGCAGGAACAGCCCCGTCCGCTCCGCGAACGGCAGCCCGCCCACGGCGCGCTTGTGCTCCCATTTCTCGAACCGCACCTGCTCCGCCACCCGCTCCGCCCCCGCCGCCTCCAGCGCGCGGGCGAGCTGCTCGTAGGGCTGCGGATCGTAGACATCCGCATGGTCGGGCTGAGAGGCGAACCAGCGTTTCAAAAAGGCGATATCGGCATCCGCCAGGGTCTTGCGCCGATCCGCTGTTCCACCCCCAAGTCGATCATAGGCGAAGCCGGTCAGGTCCGTGGCGACCAACCTGCCGCCCGCGGCCTTCCACGCCGCCTCCGACGCCTGCAGCGCGCCGGCCCGCACATTGCGCAGCTTCAGAACGGCGCCGTCCGGCCAGTCCGTGACGTCCTCATCGCCCAACGACAGCATGAAATCCGTGCGGATCGATGCGCCGGATAGATCCACCTCTCCGTCGAAGAGAGACCCCTGCATCTGCACGCCGCCGCCGATCCGCGCGTTGAACAAATCCACATCTTTGAAAGACGCGCCGTCGCGCAGGAACAGGTTGCCGCCCGTCTCCATCCGGTCGGCGCGGAACGGGCCGTCGAAGGTCGAGCCGGTGGCGGAGACGTCGCCGCCGATCTTCGCGCCGAGCAGGCGCACCTCCTTGAAGGACGCGCCGCCGCGCAGGAACAGGCCGCCGCCCGTCTCCATCCCGTCGGCGATGAACGAGCCGTCGAAGGTCGAGCCGGTGGCGGAGACCTCGCCGCCGATCTTCGCGCCGAGCAGGCGCACCTCCTTGAAGGACGCGCCGCCGCTCAGGAACAGGCTGCCGCCCGTCTCCATCCGGTCGGCGCTGAACGAGCCATCGAAGGTCGAGCCGATGGCGGAGACGCCGCCGCCGATTTTCGCGCCGAGCAGGCGCACCTCCTTGAAGGACGCGCCGCCGCTCAGGAACAGGC
>JBCBYE010000539.1:0-3460 GCA_039816075.1 Pseudomonadota bacterium
CCCCCGCGGCGCGCTTCCGGCCGCCCCGAACGCCTTGCCTTGCGGCAAGAGCGTCGGCCCGCCCTCCAGCCTGCGCCGGCGAGGCCGGGCGTTGGGGGGGGCGGACGGCGAGTCGCCGAACGGGTCAAGGCGCGCAAGCCGAAGGCGCGGGGGCCGCGCGGGGGGCGGCTCGGCCGTTGAGGCCCCGCCAGGTTCGACGTGGAACGCCGGGCGGCGACACTCCGGACGCGGCTCGAAGGCGCGTCATCGGGTCGTCTCAGCCATCTGCGAGTACGATCCCGCTCAAGCCACAGCCCACCTGATTGAATCGCGACGTAGTCCTCTCGGATACCGGGTCGGCATAAAGATGTCCGCCGGAGCAAGGAGACCGGCGGATATGTCGAAAACCCTCTCCCTCCCCCTCCGCGTCCGGGTCCGGAACGCCGTGCCCGGCGGCGCCGGCCGCCGCGCGCTTCGGCGTCAGCCCGGCGAGCGTGAGCCGGTGGCGCGCGCCGGCCGAACAGGGTCCCGCCTTGGGCGACGGCACGCTCCAGCGGGGCTTCCGCCGCCACGGGATCACGCGCGAACGAAGACGGCGCATGCCGCCGAGCCGCCGGCAGGCCTGGTTCGACGGCCCGCCCGACCTGGACCCCGACCGCCTGATCTTCACCGGACGACGCCTCGGCCAAGACGAACATGGGCGCACCCACGGCGGCTGCCGACGCGGCGCGCGCCTGCGCATGGGCGTCCTGCACGGGCATTGAAGGACCGCCCCCTTCGTCGCCGGCCTGACCGCGCCTTTGTCATCGGCGGACCGATCGACGGCGGCGCCTCCGAGACCTGGGTCGAGCGCGTGCTCGGTCCCGAGCTGCGCTTCCTCCCGCCCTACAGTCCGGACTTCTACCCGGTCGAGACCGCCGGCGCCGAACTCGAAGCGCGTCTGCGCAAGGCCGCCGAGAGGACCGCCGAGGGCCCGCGGACCGCCATCGGCCGCATGCCCGACGCCTTCACGTCCGCCGAATGCGCCGACGGCTTGAGCGTCTGCGGCCATGATCCAGACGGTCGCCGTTCCGCGCTGGCCGCCTCGCGAAACCTGGCCGGCCGGTCCTCGGGGCGGCCGCGTCGCGAGGTGGCGTCGCATCGGAGAAGCGCCTTCGGCGCAAGGCCTCCGAGGGGTCGCGCCGCGGGCGGGGATCGCGCGGCCGCGAGCCAGGCTCAGAACCCCTCGGCCCCGCGCTTCATCCCCGCGACGCCCGTGCGCGCCACCTCCACCAGGCCCAGCGGCGCCATCAGCTCCACGAAGGCGTCGATCTTCTCGGGCGCGCCGGTGATTTCGAACACGAACGAACCCAGCGTCGTGTCCACCACGCTGGCGCGGAACACCTCGCCCATGCGCAGCGCCTCGACCCGCTGCTCGCCGCCGCAGGCGACCTTCACCAGCGCCAGCTCCCGCTCCACCGACGGTCCGTCGACCGTCAGGTCGCGCACCTCGTGCACCGGCACCATGCGCTCCAGCTGCGCCTTGATCTGCTCGATCACCGCCGGCGTGCCCGTGGTCACCACCGTGATGCGCGAGCGGTGCGAGACATGGTCCGTCTCCGCCACCGTCAGGCTCTCGATGTTGTAGCCGCGGCCGGAGAAGAGGCCGATGACCCGCGCCAGAACCCCCGCCTCGTTGGTCACCAGCACCGCCAGCGTGCGCCGCTCCTCGCCTTCCTTGAGCGAGGGGCGCAGCACGTAGGCGCTCTGGGCGGTGGAGCCCTTGGGGATGTTCAGCTGGTTCATGTCTCGGCCTCCCGGTCTTTGCGCCGGCGTTTAGCGCGGATCGACGGGATTGGCGAGACGGACGGCCCCATGCGTCGCCCCGCCCCGCCCCGTCGCCAGCCCCGTCGTCCCGCCTCGTCGTCCCGGCGCGGCCGCGCGATCCGGCGTCAGGCGCTCGGCGCGTTGCGGCCCAGCGCCAGGTCCGCCGCGCGCCGCGACCACAGCGGCGCCCGCAGGTAGCCGTCCGCGCCGTAGCCGAGCGAATAGATCAGCCCCGCCGCCTCGGCGGAGGCCTGGGCGAAGGGCGCATCGGTCTCCAGATAGGGCCGGATGCCCCAGGCCGCCTCCAGAAACGGCAGGGCGCGGGCGCCGGGCAGGGCGCGAAAGCCGTTCTCCAGCAACGCCGCCACGGCGCCCGCATCGGCAAAGCCGCGCGTGTCGCCCGGACTGCGCGTCACGCCCACCAGCAGGCGTCCGTCGGAGCGCGGCACCAGCGGACCGGCCGGCGTGCGCACGATGCGCCGGATCAGCGGCGCCTCGGGCGCCATGCCCAGCGCCAGGATCACGCCGCGCACCGGCGCCGCCGCGGGAACCTCCTGCGGCAGCGCCTGCAGCGCGCCGCGGGCCCAGCCGCCGGCCAGGATCACGCGATCCGCCCGCAGCGCCTCGCCGTCCTCCAGCACCGCGCCGCGGCAGGCCCCGCCCTCCACGATCAGGCCCCGCGCGCGCGCGCCCTCGCGCAGGATCGCGCCGCGGCGGCGCAGCGCCTCCGCCAGCGCGGCGCACAGAAGGCGGCCGTCGACCCAGCAGATCCGCGGCAGAAAGCAGCCGCCCTCGATCTCCGGCGACAGCGCCGGCTCCAAGGCCCGCACCCCCGCGGCGTCCAGCCATTCCGCCTGCCAGCCGGCGGCGACGCGGCGGTCATGGTCCGCGCGGGCCGCCGGCACGTCCTCGGCATAGGCGATGCGCAGCTGACCGTCGGTGCGGAAATCCACGTCGAGGCCGGTCTCCGCGACCAGCTCCTCCACGAAGGCCGGCCATTGGCGGGCGGAGGTCCACTCGTCGTCGATCAGCGCCTGCGCGTCCTCGCCCATCCGCGTCTCCGGCACGCCCGGCTCGATGTAGCCGGCGGCCACGCGGCTGGCGGCCCCGCCGACGCGGTCGGCCTCCAGCACGGTCACCGCCGCCCCGGCCTGCGCGCAGCGCCACGCCGCGGCCAGGCCGGCGACGCCCCCTCCGATCACCAAGATCATGCCGTCATCCATGGACCTGTTCGTCGTCGATCCGCTTCAGCCTAAGCGCGTCGCCGCCTCAGGTCACGACCGCACGGCCGCGCCCGGCGGGCCGCCCCGACCGCCTCAGGCCGCCGCCATCCGCGCCGCCGCCCGCGCCGCCGCCGCGCGGCCCGAAAGCCAGGCGCCATGGCACGTCCCCTGGGCCTGCAGCGACAACGCCTCGCCCGCGAAGGCCACCGCGCCGGTGTCGAGCGCGATCAGGTCCCGCCGATCCTTCGCCCGGCCGGGGGTCACGTGCGAATAGGCCCCGCGGATCCAGGGGTTGGCCGACCAGTCGGTGACCGCCGTGCCGATCACCTCGTCGCGCACGCCCTCGCCGAAGGCGCGCGCCAGGCGCCCCACGGCCCAGTCGCCGCGCGCCGCCGCCGGCATCGCCGCCAGGGCCCGCGCCGCCGCGCCGCCCGCGTGAAAGATCATCAACG
>JBCBYE010000556.1:0-3327 GCA_039816075.1 Pseudomonadota bacterium
CATGGCCGCGATGGGCACCAGGCCCGCGACGCCCATGGCCGGCACGAAGGCCGCGAAGACCTTCAGCACCGCGTGGCCCGCCATCATGTTGCCGGCCAGACGCACGGAATGGCTCAGCGGGCGCACGAAGTAGGAGATCAGCTCCAGCAGGAACAGCACCGGGCGCAGCGGCGCCGGGGCCGTCCCCACCCAGAAGAGGCCGAAAAAGCCCACGCCGTGCTTGGCGAAGCCGATGGCCGTGACGGTGCAGAACACCATCAGCGCCAGCACGCCGGTCACCGCGATGTGCGAGGTGACCGTGAACGAGGCCGGGATCAGGCCCGCCACGTTGGAGATCAGGATGAAGGTGAAGAGGACGAAGATGTAGGGGAAGTAGGGCTTCCCCTCCTCCCCCAGCACGTCCAGCACCGTCTTGCGCACGAAGCCGTAGAGCACCTCGGCCACCGATTGCATGCGGGTGGGGATGACCTGGGCGTTGCGCGTGGGCACGACGAAGAGCAGCGCGGCGATGCCGACGCAGACCGCCATCCACAGCGTGGAGTTGGTGACCGTGAACAGCGACAGCGCCTCGTCGCCGAACAGCGGCTTGACGATGAACTGATCCATCGGGTGGGCGTTGATGCCGCCCGAGCTCTCCGCGCCGCCTGCCACGTCAGCCGTCCTCTCGTTCCGGGGCCTCGGCCCCGCTGGTGCGTTGCGGGGCCGAGGCCCCGTCTCCGGCCTTGGGCGCTGGGCCCGGGCCGGCGTTCGATTTCGCCTGCGCCGCCTTGGCGGACTGCAGCATGATCCTGACGCCCGAGGCGAACCCCAGCAGGACGAAGACGATCATGAACAGGGGTTGCGTGCCCGCGAGCGCGTCGATCCCCCAGCCGATCGTCAGGCCCACCGCGATGCCCGCAGCGAGGTCGATGACCATCCGCCAGGCGAGCTCCACGCCCTTGAACCCGCGCGACGCCATGCCCGGTGGGGGCGGGGCGCGCCTGGCCCGGATCGCCGCGATCTTCGCCTCGAGCGCGTCGAGGGAGGGCGGCGGGGATCGGTCGTCGGGGCGGGGCATGACGGGGTCGCGCCCTCCCTTTCGTCCTCGCGTCGCTCGACCCTCCCGAAGAGGCGGTCGATCGGCGCGGACCCTAGGCAGGGGGCAGGGGGGTGTCAAGCGAACTGAAAGCCCGGTGAAAAGGCGGTAAGCGACTGAAGTTAAACAAATTGCAGCGGCGGGCGGGGGCGCGGCGCAGGGTCGCGGCCCCATGCCGCGGCGGCGGCCGCGGATTCGCGCCGCTCAGGCCGGGCCGAGCGCCGCGCGCCCGACCCGCGCCGCCACCAGCGCGGCCAGCGCGAGGCCGGTGAAGACGGCGCTGAGGATCGCCCACCAGACGCCGGTCACGCCCAGGCCCGCCGCCTCCACGTAGAGCCAGCCGAAGGCCGCCACGGCGAAGAGCTGGCGGTAGACGCCGATCCACACCGCCCAGACCGGCCGGCGCAGCCCCTGAAGGAACGCCGTGACGGCGAAGAGCGCGAAATAGGCCGGCAGCATCCAGCGCGCGAAGCTCAGATAGCTCCAGCCCATCTCGATCACCGCCGGATCGTCGGCGAAGACGCCGATGGCCGTCCGGCCCAGCAGCGTGATCAGCAGCGCCGCGCCGGTCATCAGCGCCACGCCGACGATCAGCGCCAGGCGCAGCGCCTCGATCACGCGCGCCCGCTCTCCCGCGCCGGAATTCTGCGCCACGATGGGCAGCAGCGCGCCGGTGACGCCGAAGCCGGGCAGCAGCACCATCTGCTCGATGCGCAGCGCCACGCCGTAGCCGGCCACCGCGTCGGGACCGAAGGGCTGCAGCCAGACCTGCACCCAGAACATGCCGATGGTGATCATCAGCATCGAAAGGCTCGCCGGCAGGCCCTGGGACGCGACCTCCAGCATCGGGGCGCGGCGGGGGCGGAAATCGCGCGCGCCGCAGCCCCGCATGACCGAGGAAAGCGCCGCGCGGCGCAGCATGTAGAGGCCGACGCCCGTCTGCGCCGCCACGGTCGCCCAGGCGATGCCCGCGACGCCCATGTCCAGCACCACGACGAAAAGCGGGTTGAGCGCGCAATTGGCGAAGAAGGCGGCGATCAGCGCCCGCTCGAAGCTGCGCGTGTCGCCCTGCGAGGCGCAGACGCCGTTGGCCGCATAGGCCACCAGAAAGGGCAGGGTGGCGAGCAGCTGCACGTCGATGATCGTCTGCGCCGCCTCCCGATAGGGCCCCTGCGCGCCCAGCAGCGTCAGCAGCGCCGGCGCGGCGAGATAGCCCAGCGCCGTGCCCGCCACCGCCGTCGCGGCGGCGAAGACGAGGCCCTGAGCCGCCAGGCGCGCCGCGTCCTCTCGCCGGCCCGCGCCCAGCGCCGCGCCGATCAGCGCGTTGACGCCCGCCCCCACGCCGAAGCCCATGGCCAGCACCAGAAACAGGACCGTGCCCGCGACGGTCAGGCCCGCCTGCGCCTCGGTTCCGATCCAGCCGGCGAACCAGGTGTCGACCACGTTGTAGAGGGTGTTGAACACCAGCCCGATCGCGGCCGGCACGCCCAGGGCGATGAAATGCCCGCGCAGGGGCCCCTGCGTCAGGTTCCGTTCGTCGCCGCCGGCCGCCATGGCGCCTCTCCCCCTCGTTTCGAGCAGCGCCTTAGGCGCGTTGCGCGGGGAACGCCAGTGGCATCGAGGCTCAGTCGAAGGTTTCGCCCGGGGCCGCGCCCCACAGGTCGGTCTTGAGGATCCAGCCCTCGGCCCGGCCTTTGGAGACTTCGCACCATTCGGGGCCGCAGGCCTCCAGCGCCACGATCACGCCCCGTTCGGCGCGCGCGGTCAGGGGCGCGTCGGGGGCGGGCGCGCGGCGGATGTCGGCGATGGCGGGCAGGATCACGGCGGTGCGGTCGCCGCGGATCAGCGAGTAGTGGACCCAGCCGACGGCGGCATCCATGTCGCGCACGCGTCGCCAATGGCCATGTTCGGCGATCACCTGCAGCGGCATGCCGCGACGGATGAAGACCCAGTCCACGCGCCGGTCCAGCCCCGGGCCGCGCCGGATGTTGGCCTTGGACGCCTTGAGCGAGACGAAGCGCGGCAGCGGCAGGCCGGTGACCGGGCCGCGGGCCGGTCGCCGGGCGGAGGCGGCGGGAGCGCCGGCGGGCGGCGCGGCGGAGGCGGTCCCGGGGGGCGTCTCGGGGCTGGTCCCAGGACCGGCCTCAGGCGTGACGCCTGCCGCGGGCGCGGGCGCGGGCGTGACGCCCGGCGCGGGCGCGGGCGCGAACGCCTCGGCGGGCGCCGTCGCCTCGGCCGCCGTCGGCGCGTCG
>JBCBYE010000295.1:0-5868 GCA_039816075.1 Pseudomonadota bacterium
CACGTTCCGGTTGAACTGCGAGATCGGGAAAGACGTGACGTTCCAACAGCTTCGCGACAAGCACGACGCGCTGCTGATCGCCACGGGCGTCTACAAGAGCCGCGAGGTCGGCGGGCCCGGCGCGGGGTTGGGCGGCATCGTGCAGGCCATCGACTATCTGACGGCGAGCAACCGCAAGAGCTTCGGCGACGACGTGCCGGAGTTCGACAGCGGGGAGCTGAACGCCGAGGGCAAGCGCGTGGTGGTGATCGGCGGCGGCGACACGGCCATGGACTGCGTGCGCACGGCGGTGCGGCAGGGCGCGACCAGCGTCAAATGCCTCTACCGCCGCGACCGCGCCAACATGCCCGGCAGCCAGCGCGAGGTGGCGAATGCCGAGGAGGAGGGCGTGGAGTTCGTCTGGCTCTCCGCCCCCAAGGGGTTCCTCGGCGAGGCGATGGTGGATGGCGTTCGGGTGGTCAAGATGCGCCTCGGCGCGCCGGATGTGACGGGTCGTCAGGCGCCGGAGGAGATCGAAGGTTCGGACTACACCGAAGGGGCGGACCTGGTGATCAAGGCCGCCGGCTTCGAGCCCGAGGCGATCCCGACGCTGTGGAACGTGCCCGAGCTGGAGGTCACGCGCTGGGGCACGATCAAGACCGATTACCGCACCCACGAGACCGCGCTGGACGGCGTCTATGCGGCGGGGGACATCGTGCGCGGCGCCTCGCTGGTGGTCTGGGCCATCCGCGACGGGCGCGAGGCGGCGGATGCGATCGCAGGGAAGCTGGGCCTCGGCGCGGCCGCGGTGGCCGCGGAATGACGTCCGGCTTGGGTCAGGCGAACGTCCGGCCTGGGTCCGGCTCACGTCCGGCAAATGTATGGCACGCGTCCGGCACGCGTCTGGCAAGTGTCCGGACGCGTGTCCCGACACGCCTCGGTCGTCCGGACGAATTCGGCGGGGTGGGCCGAATTGGTCCGGACCGATTTGAAACGTGAACGAAGCGTTGAAGGTCCGCGAGGCTGACCTTTCCGAAATATGAAGGCGAGGCCCGCCGGGCCGCGCGGGGCGCCCCCCGAAGCGGGCGCCGACGACGGGCCCGAGACGCGAGGATGGACATGAGCGACCCGATGGCGATGCCCCGGCCGAGCCTGCCCAAGACCGGACGCTGCGCGTGCGGCGCGGTGCGGTGGACGGCGCTGCTGTCGCCGGCGGCGGGCGCCTGCCATTGCGGCATGTGCCGGCGCTGGGCGGGCGGGCCGTTCATGGGCGTCATGGCGGCGGAGTTCGAGGTGACCGAGGGCGCGGAGCACCTGAAGATCTGGGCCTCGTCCGACTGGGCGGAGCGAGGGTTCTGCGCCCAGTGCGGCAGCAGCCTGTTCTACCGGCTGACCCTGGACGGCCCCCTCAAGGGCGAGGTGCATGTGGGGGCCGGGGGAGTGGACGACCCGGAGGGTCTGGAATGGGCCGTCGAGGTGTTCACCGAAGCGCAGCCCGGCTTTTACGCGTTCGCGGGCGACGCGGCGCGCCTGACCGAGGCGGAGCTGATGGCGATGATGGGCGAGGGCGACGAATGACGGTTCGAGCGAGAACGGCGGCCGCGGCGGCGGCGAAAACGGCGGCGGCGGCGGCGATGCTGGCGGCGGCGGCCGCGGCGGCCTGGGCGTCGGATCAGCCCTATGCAGGCCGGGAAGCGCAGGCGGTATCCACGTTGACGGAGTCGGATGTCGCGGCGCTGCTCGACGGCGCGGGCTGGGGCCTGGCGCTGCCGGCGGAGCTGAACGGCTGGCCGGGGCCGCGGCACGTGCTGGACCTGGGCGAGGACCTGGAGCTGACGCTGGAGCAGCGGAGGGAGGTTCAGGCGATCTTCGACGGGATGCAGGCCGAGGCGCGCGACCTGGGCCCGCGCTATGTCGAGGCGGAGCGTGCGCTCGACGCCGCGTTCGAGGACGGGACGGTCGAACCCGCGGCGCTGGCGGACCTTGTGGCGAGGGCGGAGCGCCTGCGCGCCGCGCTGCGCGAGACCCATCTGGCGGCGCATCTGGCCACCCGGCCGGTGCTGAGCCGCCACCAGATCATGACCTACGACCGCCTGCGCGGCTACGGCGGCGCGGGCGAGGCCGGCGGGCACGGCGGCCACGGCGGACATGCCGGGCACGGCACGGATTGAGGCGATGCGGCTGAGCGAGCAGGAGATCGCGGGGATGAAGGCGGCGGCGTCGGAGGTGTTCGCCCCCGACGCGGTCGTGCGCCTGTTGGGCAGCCGGGTGGACGACGCGCGGCGCGGCGGGGACATCGATCTGCGGGTGGAGCTCGGCGATGAGCGGGAGGCGTCGGACGGCGCGTCGGAGGCGCGGGCGCCGAGGCGGATCGAGGATCTGATCGGCGACCTCAAGGCCGACCTCATCGTGATCGGCCCGGACGGTCCGCGTGCGCCGATCGAGCGCACCGCTTTGACGGACGGCGTTCGATTGTGAGCGCGTCGTTTGATGAGGTGCTTGGACAGATCCGACGCAAGCTCGGACGGGTGGCGGGATGCAGACGAGTGAAGCGCGTTTTTGCGGCGGTTGCAGGGCTTATGCTGGCCGCGTGCACGGCGCCGCCGGCGGGTGACGCGATGGTTTTCGAGGAGCGGCAGGTCTGGCGCGCGGCGTCTGGCGACGGAAAACCGCCCGTCGTTTTCGTCATCGCGCTGATCGAAGACGGGTCTGCCTATGAGCCCGGCGCAGCTCCCAACGACAGGATCGTGCATGTGAGCATGTTCGACGAAGACCATACGATGACGGTCCATCACGCGCCTTTCGACATTCGCGCGCTGGCGGCGACCGACGCCGAACTCTTGAACCAGTCGCCCCAGGTCGGTCGGAAGTTCGCGGACGGCTTGGCGATTTGGCGACGCAGGTTCGCCGCTGGCGAAGGGGCTGTTTGGAACCTGCCGGTTCCCGACGCCTTCTGGGAAATGGAACACGTCAGACGCAACGGAACGCGTGTGGAGCTGGAAACATGACATACGACGACGAATGGCCGGCGCGGCACCAGGCGGAGCGGGAGGCTCTGGCCGAGCGGGGGATGTTCCGCGAGGAGATGGAGCATGCCTCCTGCGGGGTGGGGCTCGTGGTGGCGGTGGACGGCAAGCCCCGGCGCGCGGTGGTGGAGCATGGGATCACGGCGCTGAAGGCGGTGTGGCACCGAGGCGCAGTGGACGCGGACGGCAAGACCGGGGACGGCGCCGGCATCCACGTGGAGATCCCCGTGCCCTTCTTCGAGGAGCAGATCCGGCGCACGGGGCATGAGGCGGACGGCAGCCTGATCGCCGTGGGCATGGTATTCCTGCCCCGCGCGGATTTCGGCGCGCAGGAGACCTGCCGCACCATCGTCGAGGCCGAGGTCCTGCGCATGGGCCACTACATCTATGGCTGGCGGCATGTGCCCGTGGACATCAGCGTGCTGGGCGAGAAGGCCAACGCCACGCGGCCGGAGATCGAGCAGATCATCATCGCCAACGCCACGGGCATCGACGAGGAGGCGTTCGAGCGCGAGCTCTACGTCATTCGCCGGCGCATCGAGAAGCGGGTCGCCGAGGCGCAGGTCAACGGGTTCTACGTGTGCTCGCTGTCCTGCCGCAGCCTGATCTACAAGGGCATGATGCTGGCCGAGCAGGTGTCGGAGTTCTATCCGGACCTGAAGGACGAGCGGTTCGAGAGCAGCTTCGCCATCTATCACCAGCGCTATTCCACCAACACGTTCCCGCAATGGTGGCTGGCGCAGCCGTTCCGGATGCTGGCCCATAACGGCGAGATCAACACGCTGAAGGGCAACGTCAACTGGATGAAGTCGCACGAGATCCGGATGGCGAGCACGTATTTCGGGGAGATGGCCGAGGACATCAAGCCGATCATCGCCAGCGGGTCGTCGGACTCGGCGGCGCTGGACGCGGTGTTCGAGACGCTGGTGCGGGCCGGGCGCAGCGCGCCGATGGCCAAGAGCATGCTGGTGCCCGAGGCGTGGTCCAAGACCGCGACGGCGATGCCCGAAAGCTGGCGCGACATGTACGCCTATTCCAACAGCGTGATGGAGCCGTGGGACGGCCCCGCGGCGCTGGCCATGACCGACGGGCGCTGGGTGGTGGCGGGGCTGGACCGCAATGGCCTGCGGCCCATGCGCTACGTGGTGACGGGCGACGGCCTGGTGATCGCGGGATCGGAGACCGGGATGGTGCCGGTGGACGAGATCGCGGTGGTCGAGAAGGGCGCGCTGGGCCCGGGTCAGATGCTGGCCGTGGACATGGCGCGCGGCCGCCTGCTGCATGACCGGGAGATCAAGACGGAGCTGGCCGAGAGCCAGCCCTTCGGCGACTGGGTCGGCCGAATCACGGACCTGTCCGAGGTGGTCGGCGCCGTGCGCGAGCCGCGGCTGTTCGAGCGCGAGGACCTGAGGCGCCGGCAGATCGCGGCCGGCTATTCGATGGAGGAGCTGGAGGCGATCCTCGCGCCGATGGTCGAGGACGGCAAGGAGGTCGTCGGCTCCATGGGCGACGATACGCCGGCGGCGGTGCTGAGCGAGCGCTATCGCCCGCTGAGCCACTTCTTCCGCCAGAACTTCAGCCAGGTGACGAACCCGCCCATCGACAGCCTGCGCGAGCATCGGGTGATGAGCCTGAAGACCCGGTTCGGCAACCTCAAGAACGTGCTGGACCAGGACAGCAGCCAGACCGAGATCCTGACGCTGGAGACGCCGTTCGTGTCGAACGGCGAGTTCGAGGCCATGCGCGGCGCGTTCGGCGAGAGCCTGCGGGTGATCCGCTGCCTGTTCCCCGCGGGCGGCGAGGCCGGCGCCCTGCGCGAGCGGCTGGAGGCGATCCGCACGGAGGCCGAGGAGGCCGTGCGCGCCGGCGTGGGCCACCTAATCCTGACGGATGAGGGGGTGGACTACGACAACGCGGCGATGCCGATGATCCTGGCGACTTCGGCAGTGCATTCGTGGCTGACGGGCAAGGGGCTGCGCACGTTCTGCTCCATCAACGTGCGGTCGGCCGAGTGCATCGATCCGCATTACTTCGCGGTGCTGATCGGCTGCGGCGCGACGACGGTGAACGCCTATCTGGCGCAGGAGAGCATCGCCGACCGCATCGAGCGCGGCCTGCTGGACGGGCCGCTGGAGACGGCGGTCGCCAACTATCGCGAGGCGGTGGGCCAGGGCCTGCTGAAGATCATGTCGAAGATGGGGATCAGCGTGATCTCCAGCTATCGGGGCGGGCTGAACTTCGAAGCGGTGGGGCTGAGCCGCGCCATGGCGGCGGAGTTCTTCCCGGGCATGATCTCCCGCATTTCGGGCATCGGGCTGGCGGGGCTGCAGCGGGCGGCGGACGGCATCCACGGCAAGGCGTTCCGAATGGGCGACACGGTTCTGCCCATCGGCGGCCTCTACAAGCTGCGCCGCTCGGGCGAGACCCATGCCTGGGGCGCCAAGCTGATGCATCTGATGCAGACGGCCTGCAGCACGGGCAACTACGACCAGTGGGCGCAGTATTCCAAGGGGATGCGCAGCCAGCCGCCGATCCACCTGCGCGACCTGCTGGACTTCAAGCCCAAGGGCGCGCCGCTGCCGCTGGAGGAGGTGGAGAGCATCACCTCGATCCGCAAGCGCTTCGTCACGCCGGGCATGAGCCTGGGCGCGCTGAGCCCGGAGGCGCACAAGACCCTGAACATCGCCATGAACCGCATCGGCGCGAAGTCCGACAGCGGCGAGGGCGGCGAAGACCCGGCGCATTTCAAGCCCATGCCCAACGGCGACAACGCCAGCGCCAAGATCAAGCAGGTGGCGAGCGGGCGGTTCGGCGTGACGGCGGAATACCTGAACCATTGCGAGGAGCTGGAGATCAAGGTCGC
>JBCBYE010000175.1:0-7636 GCA_039816075.1 Pseudomonadota bacterium
CCTCTTGGCCGAAATTCTTGATCTGGTCCTTGAGGATCGCAGAGATTTCAGCGGCTTGGATGCTCATCACCCGACCTCTCTCATGGCGTTCTGAAGGGAAGCGAGCTTCGAACGGATCGAGGTATCGATCAGTTTCGAGCCGACCTTCACGATAAGGCCGCCGATGAGGGTCTCATCGACGGTGGTTTCCAGCTTCACGTCGCGGCCCACGCTGTCTTTCAGCGCCTGCGACAGCGACTTGCGCTGCGCGTCGCTGAGCGCCTGGGCCGAGGCGACCTCGGCGGTCACCTCGCCGCGCCGCTCCGCCATCATGCGCGCGAAGGCGCTGCACAGGGCGTCGAGGGCGAAGAGGCGCCGCTTCTGCGCCATCAGCGCGATCACGTTGCGGGTCAGGGGCGACAGGTTCATCGCCTGCGCGATGGCGGCCAGGGCGGCCCCGGCGTCGTCGCGCGAATAGAGAGGAGACGATACCACGCGCCGAAGGTCGTCGCTGCCCTCCAACGACGAAGCGACGGCGGCGAGGTCCGCCTCCACCGCATCGAGCGCGCTGGCATCGTCCGCAAGTTCGAAGAGCGCCGTCGCGTAACGTCCGGCGATCGACGAGGTTTCCGATGAAGCTGCCACGGGACCCCTTCCGTTTCTGCCGGGAAGGACCCGGCGCAGGGCGCAGCGCCCACGGCCCCGTCACCCCTCTGAAGTCGCCGGCTTGCTAGCACAGGCCCCCTAGGCGCGCAACATGGCCGCAGGCGGGGTTAAGCCGGGGTCAAAGCTTTGCAATATTTGAAAAACATCGCGGTCTGCGACGGGGGTGCGACCTTTGCGCCGAGGTCATGCGGACCCTGCTTCGGTCCGGATTCGGATCGGGGGCCTAAAGGTCCGCCCCGACGGCGTCGTCAACGGACGCGAAACCATCGCGCTCCAGCAGCGCGTCGAGGCCCCGGGCGATGCGGGGGATCAGCGACGGTCCCTCGTAGATCATGGCGGTGTAGAGCTGCACGAGCCGGGCGCCGGCGCGGATGCGGGCATAGGCGTCCTCGGCCGTTTCGATGCCGCCGACGCCGATCAGCGGCACGCGGCCGCCGGTGCGGCGCGCCACGCCGCGCAGGACGGCGTGCGCGCGCGCCCTGAGCGGTCGGCCCGAGAGGCCGCCTGCCTGGGCGCGCGCAGGGCTGGCGAGGTCGTCCCTCGCCAGGGTGGTGTTGGTCGCCACGATGCCGTCCACGCCGGCGGCCAGCGCCGCCTCCACCGCCGCGTCGAGCCCCGCCTCGTCGAGATCCGGCGCGATCTTCACCAGCACGGGTTTGGCTGGCGCGGCGGCGTCGCGGGCGGCGAGGCAGCGCCGCGCCACCGCCTCCAGCGCCTCGCGGCCTTGCAGGTCGCGCAGGCGCTCGGTGTTCGGAGAGCTGACGTTGACGGTGAAGAAATCGGCCGAGGCGGCGAAGCGGGTCAGGACGGCGGCGTAGTCCTCGGCCTTGTCCTCCGTCTCCTTGTTGGCGCCGAGATTGACGCCGACCACGCCCACGGCCCCGGCGGCTCGGGCGGTTTCCAACCTCGCGGCGATCGCCTCCATCCCCTGATTGTTGAAGCCGAAGCGGTTGATGGCGGCGCGATCGGCACTCAGGCGGAACAGGCGGGGGCGGGCGTTGCCCTGCTGCGGCTGGGGCGTGACGGCGCCGATCTCCACGAAGCCGGCGCCGCCGCGCAGCCCGGCGCCTACCGCCTCGGCGTTCTTGTCGAAGCCGGCCGCCACGCCCACGGGGTTGGGCAGGTCGAGTCCCCAGAGCCGTCCCGCAAGACGAGGCGACGTCCGGGGCCCCGTCATGGGGGCCAGGCCCGCCCTGTCGCGCAGGGCCATGGCCTTGAGGGCGAGGCCATGGGCGGTCTCCGGCTCGAACGCTCTGAGCAGGCGCAGACCGACGCGTTCCAACGCCTCGTTCACAGGGGCGGATCGAAGGGCGGGAAGGCGCCGTCCGAGCCGCGGCGCAGAGTGCGGGAGCCCGTCGAGGCGCTCAGCGGCAGAGGGGCGAAGAGGTGCGGAAACAACGCGCCGCCCCGGGATTCCTCCCACCGCAGATCGGCGCCTAAAGCCGTGGCATCTACCGCGAGGAGAATCACCTCGGCCTCGTCGGCGAAGTGCCGAGCCAGCGTCCCCGCAACCTGCCCAGCGCTGGAAAGATGCACGAACCCATCGCGCAGATCATCGGAAGACCCTGAAAAAACGCCCTTTTCCTGGGTTTCCGCCCATTCGGCCGGGCGCAGGATCTTGTAGATGGTCACGGTTTCGGCGCCGGCATCGGTCTGCATCTTGACGAGTCATCTTTATTAACGCTTAGTTAATGCACGGCTCGCGGTCGCGAGTCGCTTTAAGCGTGTCAGGTGGCCAATGAGCGTAGCGTTCGCATTGTGAAGACCGGGGGCGGCCGAACAGCCGCCTTAGGCCGCCCCTTCCTCTTCTCTCCTGTCGCGCAGACGCTCGTCCCGATCAAAGGTGACCTTCCGCCTTCGCCCAGGCATGGGTGGCGTCGAGGGCCTGCTCCATGGGCGCGAAGAGCTCCTCCACCTGATCTTCGGTGATGATCATCGGCGGGCAGAAGGCGAGCGTATCGCCGATGGCCCGCAGGATCACGCCGTGCTTGAGCAGCTCGTTCATCAGGGCCGGGCCGACCTTGCCGGGCGTGGCGAAGGCGGTCTTGCCCGACTTGTCGGGCGCCAGCTCCAGCCCGCCCATCAGGCCGACGCCGCGCGCCTCGCCCACCAGGGGGTGATCGGCGAAGGACCGCAGCTTGGCCTGGAAGACCGGCGCGACCTTGCGCACGTGATCGAGGATCCGACGCTCCTGATACTGCTTGAGCGTCGCCACGCCCACCGCGCAGCCCATCGGATGACCGCCGTAGGTGAAGCCGTGGCCGAAGACGCCGACCTTGCCGCTGTTCTGCTCGATGGCGTCGGCCATCTCGCCGTTGATCGCCACGGCCGACAGGGGCGCGTAGCCGCCGGTCAGCTGCTTGGCGAAGCTCATCGAGGTCGGGTTGACGTCGAACGTGTCCGAGCCGAACCAGTTGCCGGTGCGTCCGAAGCCGCAGATCACTTCGTCGGCGATCATCAGGATGTCATGCTTGGCCAGGATCGGGCGTATCGCGGGGAAATAGCCCTCGGGCGGCACGATGACGCCGCCGGCGCCCATCACCGGCTCGGCGATGAAGGCGGCGACGGTGTCGGGCCCCTCGCGTTCGATCAGCGCCTCAAGATCCTCGGCGAGGCGCGCGACGAACTCCGCCTCGGTCTCGCCCGGCTCCCCGCCGCGCCAGTAGTGCGGCGTGGTGGTGTGGTGGATGCGATCCACCGGCAGGTCGAAATCGGTGTGGTTGTAGGGCAGCCCGGTCATCGACGCCGAGACGATGGTCACGCCGTGGTAGCCTTTGACGCGGGAGATGATCTTCTTCTTCTCCGGCCGGCCCATGGCGTTGTTGTAGTACCAGGCGAGCTTCACCTGGCTCTCATTCGCTTCGGACCCGCTGGACTGGTAGAACACCTTGGACATGCCGGGGGCGAGGTCCTTGAGCATCTCGGCCAGTTCGATGGCCGGCTCGTGGCTGCGGCCGCCGAAGAGGTGATAGTAGGGCAGGCGGTGCATCTGTTCGATGGCCGCCTCCACCAGCTGCTTGTCGCCGAAGCCGAGGCCGCAGCACCACAGGCCCGCCATGCCCTCGATGAAGCGCCGGCCGCTCTCGTCGCGGACATAGACGCCTTCGCCGTCGGCGATGACGTGCGGGCCGGTCTGCCTGTGCGCGACCGCATTGGTGTAGGGGTGCAGCAGCGCCTCGACGTCGCGCGCCTGCATGTTCGTCAGCTGACCGTCCGGCATTTTCTGGCCTCCCATGGCGAGCGGAGCATATCGGTCCATCATGGACCCGAAGCGCGCGCGCCGCTAGCGTCGCGAGCGAAGGCGGCGCGGCGGATCGCCTCACCCAGCGTAAGGACGTTTCGCGCATGGCCGGCATCGGCGTCATGGCGTTGGCCTACGTGCTCAGCCAGTTCTTTCGATCCTTTCTGGCCGTGATCGCGCCGCAGCTGTCGGTGGAGCTGGGCGTGGGTCCGGCGGAGCTGGGGCGCGCCTTCGGGGCCTGGTTCCTGGCCTTCGCGATCATGCAGCTGCCGGTGGGACTGGCGTTGGACCGCCTGGGCCCGCGTCGCACGGCGGCGGCGCTGTTCGGGCTGGGCGCAGGCGGCGGCGCGGCGCTGTTCGCCGCGGCGCAGGGCGGGACGGGGCTGATCGCGGGCATGGCGCTGATCGGCTTCGGATGCGCGCCGGTGCTGATGGCGACGCTGTACCTGTTCGCGCGCCGCTACGAGCCGGCGCGTTTCGCCTTTCTCGCCTCCACGATGGTGGCGGCAGGCACGGCGCTGGGCAATCTGGGCGCGGCGGCGCCCATGGCCATGGCGGTGGAGGCCTTCGGCTGGCGCGGCAGCATGGGCGGGCTCGCCGTCGCCTCCGTCGTCGTGGCGGCGCTGATCCTGATTGCGCTGCGGGATCCGCCGCGGGTGGAGGGCGCGGCCGACGACGCCGGCCTGGCCGAGCTGTTCTCCATCGCGCGCCTGCCCGGCTTCTGGCCGATCCTGGCGCTGATGGCGGCCAGCTATATGGCGCCGGCGGGCCTGCGGGGACTTTGGATGGGGCCGTGGCTGGCCGATGTGCACGGCCTGGGGGACGAGGCCATCGGCGTCGCGACCACCTGGATGGCGGCGGGCATGGCGGCGGGGGCCTTCCTCTACGGCCCCATGGATCGCTGGCTGAATACGCGAAAGTGGGTGAATCTGCCCGGCAATGCGGCGACGGCGGCGCTGTGCGCTCTCTTCGCGGCGATCCCGGCGGCCTCGGCGGGGCTGGGCACCGCGCTGTTCGCGGCGATCGGCTTCATCGGGTCCTCCTACGCGGTGATCATGGCGCATGGCCGCGCGCTGCTGCCTGCGCGCGTGGTCGGGCGCGGCGTGACGCTGATGAACTTCACGGCCATGGGCGGCGCCGGCCTGGCGCAGATCGCGACGGGAGAGCTGGCGGCCCTCTACGGCGCCGCGGATCCGGCGCAGGGTTATGCCGCCGTGTTCGCCTTCTACGCGGCGACCCTGGGCGTCGCCTGCCTGGTCTACCTTGCCTCGCGCGACGCGCCGCCGCGGGGCTGAGCGCCGCTTCGCGCGTCGTCGTCAGTCGGGCCTCGGGGATCGAGCCTCAGGGGCGGGGCGTAAAGGGCTCGCAATGGTCGTGGATCATGCGCTCTATCTCGCCCAGCGCGGCTGCGCCGAAGCGCATCTGCGCCGCGCGCCCCGCGGGATCGGCGTCGTCGGCCGTGCCGATGATCAGGATGTTCTCGTCGTTCACGGAATTCGCCGGGCCGGTGTAGTTGAAGCTGCCGGTCACCACGACCTCGCCGTCGATGACCATCAGCTTGTGGTGCACCTTGCGGATGCCGCTGCCGCGGCGCCGTGGCCGGTGCAGCTGCACCCCCGCCGCGTGCAGGCCCTTGGAGGCCGCCCAGGCGTGGTTGGCCTGCTTGCCGTCGAGCACGCCGCGCACGGTCACGCCGCGCTGCACGGTCGCGATCATCTGGTCGTCGATGCCCGAGCTCTGCGCGAAGGTGAAGATGGCGAAGTCGACGCGGCTGCGCGCCTTGGCCATCATCTTCATGATCTCCATCTCCGGCGCATGTTCCGGCGCGAACAGCGGCTTGATGCGCAGTCCGCCCACGCGCGCCTCCTTCGGCGCGCGGCCATGGGCGTCGGAGAGGCGGCCGAAGATGCCCCGATTGATCTCCAGAAACTCGCGACGGAACTCCTGCGCCACGGTCCGATCCTCGATCACCACAACGTGGTTGAGGTTCTGCGTCACGCCGGTGGTGGTGAAGTTGGTGGAGCCGGTCAGCACCGCGGTTCCGTCGCGCACGATGAATTTCTGGTGGAAGATCGAAGGGTTGAAGTCCGCCTTCACATCGATGGCCTCGCGCAGCATGGCGTTGGCGAGCAGGCGGTTGCCGTGATGGGCGCCGTCCTTGCCTGCGGGCGGGGCCTTGGGCTCGCGCAGGTAGTCGGCCTCCAGCACCACGTCCATCAGGCGCACGCCGCGGCGTTTGGCGCGCAGGATCGCCTCGGCGATGGGAGGGTGGTCGATCTCCTGCACGGCGACGCGCAGCTCGCGCTCGGCCCCGTCGATGAAGTCGACGATGGCCGCTTCGAGGTCGTCGGGCGCGCCGACCTGGCGCGGGCCCAGATGCAGCGTGACGCCTTGATGGGTGACGGGCATGGCGGCGAGGCTCCCCCTTGGACGGGCGCGGATGCTTGACCGGGGGACGGCGGAGGACCATGCCTTGCCGCCCCGTCGCGCCGCGCAGGACCTGTCCGGATGATAGACATCGCCGTCCTGTTCGTCGCCTATCTGCTGTCGCAGTTCTATCGCGCCTTTCTCGCGGTGCTGTCGCCCGCCCTGATCGCCGAGCTGGGGGTCACGCCGTCGGATCTGTCGCTGGCCGTGGGGGCGTGGTTCGCCGCCTTCGCCGCCACGCAGTTGCCGGTGGGCGTGGCCTTGGACCGGATCGGGCCGCGGCGGACATTGGGCTGGGCCTTCTTCGTGGGGGGCGGGGGCGGCGCGCTGCTGTTTTCGGCCGCGCAGGACGGCGCGATGCTGATCGCGGCCATGGCCATGATCGGGGCGGGCTGCGCGCCGATGCTGACCTCGGGCATGTTTCTGTTCGCGCGGCGGTTCGCGCCGGCGCGGTTGGCGACGCTGACCGGGTTGATGATCGGCGTCGGCTCGCTGGGCAACGTCTTCGCCGCTGCGCCCTTCGCGGGGATGATCGAGGCGTTGGGCTGGCGCGGGGCCATGGCTCTGCTGGGCGCGGTGTCGGCGGGTCTGGCGGCGCTGCTGCTGGTCGTGATCCGCGACCCGCCGCGGGTGGAGGGGGCCGGGCCGCAGGGCCTCGGCGGGTTCGCCGAGCTGTTGCGGTTGCGGGTGCTCTGGCCGATCCTGCCGCTGGCGTTGGCGAACTACGCGGTCGCCGCCGGGCTGCGCGGGCTCTGGATCGGTCCCTACCTGCTCGACCTGCACGCCATGTCGAATGTGGCCATCGGGCTCGCGACGACGTGGATGGCTCTGGCGATGGTCGCGGGCAATTTCGTCTACGGGCCGCTGGACCGTCTGCTGGGGTCGCGCAAATGGCTGCTTCTGGTCGGCAATGCGCTGGGCTGCATCGCCTGCGGCTGGCTCTGGCTGAGCCCGACGGAGGCGGCGGTCGCCGTGGCGCTGCTGGCGGCCATCGGGTTCTTCGGCTCGTCCTACGCGGTGCTCAGCGCGCATTTCGCCGCCTTCGTTCCCGCGCGCCTGACCGGCCGCGGCGTGACGCTGATCAACGTCTTCGGCATCGGCGGCGTCGGTTTGGGGCAGTTCGCCACCGGCGCGCTGTTCGATGCGGCGGGCGGCGGGGCCGAGGGGCACGCGGCGGTGCTGGCCTGGTATACGCTGACCCTGGGCGCGGCGCTGTTCGTCTATGTGTTCAGCCGGGATGCGCCGCCGGTGCGCAAGGCGACGCCGCGTTGAACCCGACCGGACCCCGTCGGGACGGCCGCGCGTAGTCGACGCCGCGCTGAA
>JBCBYE010000630.1:0-2759 GCA_039816075.1 Pseudomonadota bacterium
ACGATGTCGTACTGGTATCCGAGCACGTCGAGCGGGTCCTGCGTCCGCAACGCCTCCATGCCGCCCTGGGGCATGGAGAAAGGGTTGTGGCTGAAGTCGAGGGCGCCGGTCTCCTCGTCGCGCTCGAACATCGGAAAGTCGACGATCCAGGCGAGGGCGTAGCGGTCCTGCTCGGTCAGCCCCAGCTCCTCCCCGACGACGGTGCGGGCTCGGCCGGCGACGTCGATGAAGGCCGAGGGCTTGCCGGCGAGGAAGAAGGCCGCGTCGCCCGCCGTCAGGCCCAGCTGCGCGCGGATCGCCTCCGTCCGTTCGGGCCCGATGTTCTTGGCCAGAGGGCCGGCGCCGACCGTCTCCCCGCCCTCGTCGCGCCAGAAGATGTAGCCCATGCCGGGCAGGCCTTCCTTCTGCGCCCAGGCGTTCATGCGGTCGCAGAAGGCGCGGCCGACGGCGGAGTTGTCCGGACCTTTCGGCGCCGGAATCGCGCGGACCTCGTTTCCCTGGCTTTCCAGAAGCTTGGCGAAGATCTTGAAACCGGATCCTGCGAAATGCTCGGAAACCACCTGCATCTCGATGGGATTTCGCAGGTCCGGCTTGTCGGAACCGTATTTCAGCATCGCCTCGGAATAGGGGATGCGGGGCAGGACCGGGTCCACCTTCCAGCCGCCGCCGAATTCCTCGAAGACGCCGCGCATGACCGGCTCTATCGCTTGAAAAACATCCTCTTGCTCGACGAAGCTCATCTCCATGTCGAGCTGGTAGAATTCGCCGGGCGAGCGGTCGGCCCGGGGGTCCTCGTCGCGGAAGCAGGGGGCGATCTGAAAGTAGCGGTCGAAACCGGCCATCATGGCCAGCTGCTTGAACTGCTGCGGCGCCTGCGGCAGCGCGTAGAACTTGCCGGGATGCAGGCGCGAGGGCACCAGGAAATCGCGCGCGCCCTCCGGAGACGAGGCGGTCAGGATCGGCGTCTGGTATTCCAGAAACCCCTGCCCGACCATGGCCTGCCGCAGCCAGGAGATGACCTGCGAGCGCAGGACGATGTTGGCGTGCAGACGCTCCCGCCGCAGGTCGAGATAGCGGTAGCGAAGGCGGGTCTCCTCGGGATATTCCTGATCGCCGAAGACGGGCAGCGGCAGCTCCTCCGCCGCGCCGAGCACCTCCAGATCGCGCACGAAAACCTCGATCTCGCCCGTCGGGATCTTGTCGTTCACCAGCGACGCGTCGCGGGCCTTCACCACGCCGTCGATGCGGATGCACCATTCGGCGCGCACCTTCTCGACCTCGGCGAAGGCGGGGCTGTCGGGGTCGGCCAGCACCTGGGTCATGCCGTAATGGTCGCGCAGGTCGATGAAGAGCACGCCGCCATGGTCGCGCACCCGGTGCACCCAGCCCGACAGCCGGACGGTCTGGCCCGCATGCTCGGCGCGAAGGGCGGAACAGTCGTGGCTGCGATAGGCGTGCATCGGGCGGTCATCCTCGGGCTGGGTCGGGGTCGGCGGCGGAGCCTGGGCCGGATCGGGGCGCGGGCAGTTGACGGCGGCAGGGCGCCCTGTCAAGGCCTGCGGCTCCCTCGGGGCCCCCTCGCAGCCCCAGAGCGCGCGTCGCGGCGGCCGACCGCAGGGCCGCGGATCAGTGACCGGCGCCGGTGGAGAACAGGTTGATGACCAGCACCCCCGCCAGGATCAGGCCGATGCCGATCAGCGCCGGCGGGTCCAGAACCTGCCCGTAGAGCACCCGGCCGATCGTCGCGATCCCGACGATCCCCAGGCCCGACCACGCCGCGTAGGCGACGCCCACCGGAATGTCGCGCAGCGCGATCGAAAGCGCCCAGAGCGAGGCGCCGTAGGCGACGACGACGATCAAGGACGGCCAGAGCCGCGTCATGCCGTCGGCCGCCTTCATGGCGGAGGTTCCGGCGACCTCCGTCGCGATGGCCACGGCCAGCCAGATCCAGGCCCAGTTCCACGCCATGGCGGTCCTCCGTGTCCGCGCCGTCGCGCGTCAGTAGCGAAAATCGCCCTGCTCCAGCTTCACGCCGGCGGCGCCGCGCAGCACCACCTCTCCGCCTTCGAAGCTGAGGACCAGGTCGCGGCCGTTGATCGAGGGCAGCAGGTCCCACGGCGTCAGGCCGAGCCCTTCGAGATTGATGACGTCGCGGCCCTGCTCGAAGTCGAGGATGAAGCCGCGGCCGCCGGCGAGCCGGAATTCGAACTGATCGCCGGCGACGGCGCGCGACACCTGCTGCACGTCCTCGGTCATCGCGCGACGGCCCCGTGGTAGAAAAAGGCCCCGGCCCCGGCGGTGAACAGCGCCCAGCCGGCGATGGCGTGCAGCAGCGTGGCGGACATCAGGTTGCGGCCCCGGCGCGCCGGAGGTCCTGCGTGCAGATAGGCCCAGGAGAACACGAGCCCGCCGGCGAAGGTCGCCAGGATCGCCGGCCAGTTCCACAGGAACAAATGCGCGAGCGCGAAGAGCGCGGCGTTGGCGAGATAGGCCGTGGCGCGCGACGGAAAAAGGCCGGCATAGCGGCGCCAGAAGAGGGCGCGGAACATGATCTCCTGCGGCCAGGCGGAGAGGATCGGGTAGAGGACGAGAATGCTCAGCCAAAGCTCCGGCAAGGCGCGCGGCAGCAGCAGGAAGGCGCCGGGGCGCAGCCAGAGCACGGCGGCGGAGGCGACGACGGCGCAGGTCGCGGCGAAAAGCGCGACGAGGCCCGGCGCGGCGAAGATCGGCCCGCGCACGAGGTCCGCGCCGCGGGTTCC
>JBCBYE010000645.1:0-2670 GCA_039816075.1 Pseudomonadota bacterium
CCTATCTCGCGCGCCTCGACCTGCCCCGGGGCGCCGCGGCGGTGGAGCTCGGCTCCGGCCCCGGCGACGTGACCCGAGACCTGATCGAGACCGGCGGCGCCGCAACCGCCCTGGGACTGGAGCCGTCGCCGGTGATGGTGGAGGCCGCCCGCGCCCGCCACGCCGACCTGCCGGCCCTGCGCTTCGAGGTCGGCGACGCCAAGGCCACGGGCCTGCCGGACGCCTCGCAGGACCTCGTGGCGATGCACACGCTGCTGATCCACTGCCCGGGGCCGGAGGAGGCGCTGGCCGAGGCGCGCCGCATCCTCAAGCCCGGCGGCGCGCTGACGGTCTTCGACGAGGAGCCGATCTCCGTCACCGCCGCCACGGCCGAACACGACCCCATGGCGCCGGTGATCGCGCGGCTGATCGAGGCCTACGTGCACGACCGCTGGCTGGTGCGCCGCCTGCCGGCGCTGCTGTCCGCGGCGGGGTTCGAGGCGTCGTCGCGCGAGGGGCATCTCTACCTGCCCGATCCCGGCTCGGCCTATTTCCGGTCGATCATCGACCGCGGCGCCGACGTGCTGCTGGCGGACGGAACCATCGGCGAGGCGCTGGCCGAGGGTCTGCGGGCCGAGGCGCGGCGACGCGCGGACGAGGGGCGCGGCTACGGCGCCATCTCCTTCGTCAGCCTCGTGGCCCGCAAGGCCTGAGCCGGGGCGCCGTCCGACGCCATAGACGCCCGGCGTCGGGCAGGGGGCGCCAAGCGCCGGGCAGGGGGCGGCGGGTCGAGGCGGCCCCGGGCAGGGGACGGCGGGTCGAGGCGGCCCCGGATCAGGTCCGGAGCGCCGGTCGCTCGCGGCCCGCGGGGCGTCCGCCGTCCGATCGTCGCCGCCCGATCGTCGACGCCGTCGCCGTCGCCGCGGACGTCGCCGCCGTCCCTTCTTCATCCCGCCTCGAAGCAGGCGGCGAGCAGGGCGCGCGCGTCCGCCTCGTCGAACGGCCTGGCGTTGGAGCCGGCGGTGGGGTCGGCGACCACGTCCGGGGCCAGCGCCTCGATCCCCTCGCGCGGCACGCCCATCGCCGCCAGATCGGCCGGCACGTCCAGCCGCTCCCGCAGCCCCAGGATCGCCGCGTAAAGCCCGTCGAAGCCGCCCTCGACGCCGCAATAGGCGGCCGCGCGGCCCAGCCGATCCTCCGTCGCCTCGCGGTTGAAGCGCAGGACCGCCGGCATCACCACGGCGTTGAGCGTGCCGTGATGGCCGCCGAAATGCGCGCCCAGCGGATGCGACAGCGAATGGATCGCGCCGAGACCCCGCTGGAACGCCGTGGCGCCCATCAGCGCGGCGGCCATCATGGCGGCGCGCGCCGGCAGGTCGCCCGGCCGCTCCGCCGCGGTTTCGAGGTTTTCGAAGCACAGGCGCATCCCCTGCAGGGCGATGCCCTCGGCCATCGGATGCCAGCCGGGGGCGGTGTAGGCCTCCAGGCAATGGGCCAGGGCGTCGAAGCCGGCGCCCACGGTCAGCGCCCGGGGCAGGCCGACCGTCAGCTCCGGATCGCAGATCGCCTCCGCCGGCATCATCGCCGGGTGGAAGATGATCTTCTTGCGCCTGGCCGCCGTGTCGGTCAGCACGCCGGCGCGCCCGACCTCCGCCCCCGTGCCGGCCGTCGTCGGCAGGCACAGGTTCGGGGCGATGGCGTCGGGGTCGGCGCGAGTCCACGAGTCGCCGACATCCTCGAAATCCCAGACCGGCCGGGTCTGACCGGCCATGAAGGCGATCAGCTTGCCCAGATCCATGGCGCTGCCGCCGCCGAAGGCGACGACGCCGTCATGGCCGCCGGCGGCATAGGCGGCGAGCCCGGCGGTCAGGTTCTCTTCGGTCGGGTTGGCGTCCACCTCGGCGAATTTCGGCGCATCGCCCAGCGCCGCGCGGGCGCGGGCGGCGATGTCGCTGCCCGCAAGGCCGCGATCGGTCACGAAGAGGGGCCGCGCCATGCCCGCCGCGGCGGCCGCCTCGGCCAGTTCCGCCACGCGCCCGGCGCCGAAGCGCACCTGGGTCGGAAAGCTCCAGGTCGCGGCCGGGGTCATGTGCGGGCTCATGGCGTCGTCTCCATCCGCACCGCGGCGCCGGCGACCTCGTAGGCCAGCGTCGCGCCGGCGGCGGGAAAGCGGGTGCGCAGGGCGGATCCGGTGATCACGATCTCGCCGGCCCTCGCCGTCTCGCCCCGGCGGCGCAGATGCTCCAGCACCGCGGCGAGACTGTCGTAGGGCGCGGCGGCGGCGGTGTTCCCTTCCTCCGCCTGCCCGTCCTGAAGAAGGCGAGAGGGCAGGGCGGAGACGTCCAGCCCCTCGGGCAGCTTCGGCCCCAGCACCACGCCGCCGCACCAGGCGTTGTCGGCGACCATGGTGGCGGGGTCGAGCGCCGCGTAATCGGCGGCGCGATCCTCGATCAGCTCGAAGGCGGGCCGGGCCGCGGCGACGACGGCGCGGGCGCGCTCGGCGGTCCAGGGGGCGTCGCCGGGGGGCAGATCCTCGGCGATCTCAAGCGCCAGCTCGAACTCGACGCCCAGATGCACGAAGTCCGACAGGGCGATGCGCGCCGGTCGGTCTTCGGTCGGGGCGTCGTGGATCTCCCGGGCGAAGATGCCGCCGAACAGCGGATGGTCGATGCCGCACATCTGCTGCATGGC
>JBCBYE010000427.1:0-4307 GCA_039816075.1 Pseudomonadota bacterium
AGAATGCGCATGCCCGGCCCCTCGTTGCGTTCGCTCGTCAGATAACGGGGCGGCGGGGTCAGGTCCAGCGACGGCGGCGGCGCGGCGCGGCTTTCCGCGGGGCGGGCCCGGGTTTTGTCGGTTCAGCGTTGTCTCGGGCCGGCCTTGTCTCCGCGCGGCATTGTCTCGGCCCGGCTTTGTCTCGGCCCGGGGTTGTCTCGGTTCAGCGTCGTCTCGGGCCAGGGGGCTCGCGAGACCCGTCGCTCCGTTTCGCGCCCCGTATCCGCCCGGCCTCCCATCGCCGCCGACCGTCCCGGCCATTGAGCGTCCCGCCCCGCCGCGCCATGCTGGCCGGAACGCCGCGGCATGTCGGCGAAGACGCGGGGAGGACGGGCCATGACCTGGGACGTCGTGATCGTGGGCGCGGGCTCGGCCGGCTGCGTCCTGGCCGGGCGCCTGTCGGAGGATCCCGCCTGCCGAGTCCTCCTGCTGGAGGCGGGCGGCAAGCCCTCGCACCCCCTCGCCGACGTGCCGGGCGCCGCGCATCGCATGGCCGACGGGCCCATGGACTGGGCCTTCCGCACCGAACCGCAGGCGCAGCTGCACGGCCGCCGCGTGGCGCTGGCCCGCGGCCGCGCGCTCGGCGGCTCCTCGGCGATCAACTACTGCCTCTACGTGCGCGGCAATCCAGGGGACTACGACCTCTGGGCGCAGCGCGGCTGCGCCGGCTGGGGCTGGGCCGACGTTCTGCCCTATTTCAAGCGGGCCGAGGCCAACGCCGTCCATGGCGGCGCGCTGCACGGCCGGGACGGCCCGCTGAGCGTCGAGGATTACGCCGCCTCCAATCCCCTCGAAGAGCTCTACTACGAGGCCTGTTTGGAGCGCGGCGTGCCCTTCAACCCCGACTTCAACGGCGAAACCCAGTTCGGCTGCGGCCGCTACCAGGCCACCGTCAAGGACGGCCGCCGGTGGAGCGCCGCCGACGCCTACCTGACGCCCGCGCTCGACCGCCCCAACCTGACCGTCGAAACCGGCTGCCTCGCCCTTGGCCTGGCCTTCGACGGGCGCCGATGCATCGGCGTCGACTATCTGCAGGGACGCCGGACCCGCCGGGCCGAGGGCGCCGAGATCGTGCTCGCCGCCGGCGCCCTCGGCTCGCCGCACCTCCTCCTTCTGTCCGGCATCGGCCCGGCCGAGGATCTGGCCGAGCACGGCATCGACGTCGTCGCCGACCTTCCCGGCGTCGGCCGCGGCCTGCTGGACCATGTGGGCGGCGCCTATGTGGAGATGCCGGTGAACGACCCGGTGCGCTGGGGCCTCGTCTCGCCGCCCGAGCCGGAGGCGCTGCTCCGGTGGAAGGCAGATCGAACAGGGCCTTACGGCTCGATGTTCAACCATTGCGGCGCCTTCGTCCACATGCGCCCGGGCGAGGCGGATCCCTCCGCGCAGATGTATTTTTCGCAAACCCATGCGGAGCGCTACCGCGGGCTCGGTGCGCCCCTCGCCGCCCGGTTCTCGGGCTGCGTTTGCCGCTCCCGCTCCGAGGGGCAGGTCTCGCTCGCCACTTCAAGTCCGTTCGACAAACCTCTGGTGGACCCGCGTTATTTCTCCAGCGCCGATGATCTCGAACGCACCGTCGAGATCACCGAATGGAACCGCGACCTGGCGCTGTCGAAGGCCTTCGCGCCGGCGCGGGCGGGGCTGACCCATGCGCTCTCCACGCGGGCGGAGGTGGAGGACTGGGTGCGCCGCTCCGCCGTCACGATCTGGCACCAGAGCTCGACCTGCCGCATGGGGGCGGACGATCAGGCCGTCGTGGGCCCGGATCTGAGGGTGCGCGGGGTCGACGGTCTGCGGGTCTGCGACGCCTCGGTCATGCCGGCCATGGTCAGCGCCAACACCAACGCGCCCACGATCATGATCGCGGAGAAGGGCGCGGACCTGATCCGCGCCCCGTGACGTCGGCCTTCGCTCGCCCGGCTCCGGCGACCGGCCTCAGCGCTCCAGCGACCCGTCCGGCGCGATAGCGGTCGCGTCGCCCATCCAGCGGCGCAGCGGGGCCGGTATCTCGATGCCGCCATCCGCGCGCTGATAGGTCTCCATCACCGCGATCAGCGCCCGACCGACCGCGAGGCCGGAGCCGTTCAGGGTCGCTACGAATTCCGGTTTCGCTTCCGGATCAGGGCGATAGCGGGCGTTCATGCGACGGGCCTGGAAGTCGCCGCACAGCGAGCAGGAGCTGATCTCCCGATAGGCGCCCTGTCCCGGCAGCCAGACCTCGATGTCATGGGTCTTGCGGGCGCCGAAGCCCATGTCGCCGGTGCACAGGACCAGGGTTCTGTAAGGGATTTCAAGGTCTTCAAGCAGAGTCTCCGCACAGCGCGTCATGCGCTCCAGCTCCGCCTCTCCGTCCTCGGGGCGCACGACCGAGACCATCTCCACCTTTTCGAACTGATGCTGGCGGAGCATGCCGCGGGTGTCCTTTCCCGCGCTGCCGGCCTCGGACCTGAAGCATTGGGAATGGGCGGTGAAGCGCAGGGGCAGCTGCTCGGCGGCCAGCATCTCCCCGGCGACGAGGTTGGTGAGCGTGACCTCGGAGGTGGGGATCAGCCACCATCCCTCGTCGGTGCGATAGCTGTCCTCGGCGAATTTCGGCAGCTGGCCGGTGCCCAGCATCGCCTCCTCGCGCACCAGAACCGGCGTCCAGACCTCGGTCAGGCCGTGGCGCTCGACATGGGTGTCGAGGAAGAACTGCGCGAGGGCGCGATGCAGGCGGATCAGCGCGCCCCTGAGCACCACGAAGCGGCTGCCGGAGAGCTTGGCCGCGGCCTCGAAATCCATGGCGCCCATGGCCTCGCCCAGCTCCCAATGTTCCTTGGGCGCAAAGGGATGGTCGCGGGGGCTGAGATGGCGTCTGAGCTCCACGTTGCCGCTTTCGTCCTCGCCGTCGGGGACGTCGGCGAGGGGCAGGTTGGGCAGGCCCATGAGGGCGTCGCGCAGGGCGGCGTCCTCGGCCTTGGCCTCCTCCTCAAGCCTTGCGATCTCGGCCTTCTTGTCGGCGACGAGGGCGCGCAGGCGCTCGAACTCCGCCTCGTCGCCCTTGGCCTTGGCGGCGCCCACCTGCTTGGAGGCGGCGTTGCGCTCGGCCAGGGCGGCCTCGGCCGCGGCGATGCGGGCGCGGCGCGATTCATCCAGCGACAGCAGCTCGGACGCGACGGGCGAGAGCCCCCGGCGGGCGAGAGCGGCGTCGAAGGCCTCCGGGGCCTCGCGGATGGCGCGGATGTCATGCATGGCGGTCGTCCCGTGGTTTTGCAGCGCGCCGGACGTATGGACCGGGCGGGACGGGATTTGAAGGGGGAGGATTCAAGCGCGATACGACAGGAATGCGAGCGCCCGCCCGGGCGGCGGCCAGGGCAGCCCTTCGGCGCGCCGCCAGTCTCGCCAAGCTTCGTAGAAGGCGCTGTCCTTCAGAACCAGAGCGCTCCAATGGGCGAGGCGGCCTTCGCCGGGTTTCAGGCCCGCCCAGTCGCCGGTCGTCGGCAAGGTGACGGAGCCGTCGCCGAAAGCCTCCACCGCGAAGGCGACGTGGAAGTCCTTTGGTGCGGAAAGATCGACGCTTCTGAGTGCCGCGCCCTTGCTAGACGCGTCGCTGAGGTCTGTTTTCTTCAGGGATACCGCCTCGAAGAAACCGTGATCCAACGTTGCCTCGCGGACGTCCGCCTTATCCAGCCGCGCTTCTCTAAGGTCAGTTGCTTCCATCCGTGCCTGGAAAAGATACGCGTTCTGTAACCGCACTTCGCGAAGGTCCGCCCCAAGCATGTTCGCCTGCGAGAGGTTCGTCCCCTCCATCTCCGCCCGGCGAACGGTCGCGTCTTTCATCCGTGCGTCGATGAACCATGCTTTACGTGCTTTCGACGAAGCAAGGTCCGCCCCTTCCATGTTCGCTTCGCCGAAGTCCGCCCCGTCCATGTTTGCACGGTGTAAGTAGGCATGCGCCATCTTCGCCCTGTGGAGGTTCGCCCCATCCAACTGCGCCCCGCTGAGGTTCGCTCTCTCCATCCGCGCCCCGCGGAGGTTCGCTCCCTCCATCCGCGCCTCGCGGAGGTTCGCCCCCTCCATCTTCGCCTCGATGAGGCGTGCGTGTTCCAGTCGGGCTTCAGAGAGATCAGTCTTTCGCAAGTCGCTTTCTCGCAGGTCCAACGAAAAGCCCTTGCCGCGCTCGAACGCGCAGAGAGCGTCGCTGCGTCGGCCGAGGATCGTCAGCGCGGCCTGGAGTTCGACCCGCGGCGCGGCGAGGGCGTCGGCTGCCTCGCGGAGGTGCTGCCGTC
>JBCBYE010000861.1:0-1557 GCA_039816075.1 Pseudomonadota bacterium
GCCGGGACGAGTAGGTCCAGATCGCCGTCGGCGTCGTAATCCCCGACCGCCGGCGGCGGAACATTTCCGCGGCGCAGCCCCTCGGCGATCAACGTCCCTTCGAACCCCTCGGCACGGTTCAGGTAAACCCAGAGCCGATCGCCGCGGCGCACCGCGACGTCCAGACGTCCGTCGCCATCCAGATGCGCCCAGCGCGCGCTGAGACGTTCCGCAAAAGCAAGGCCGAGCGACGCGGCCGCCTCGACGAAACCGCCATCTTCGCGGCGCAGCCAGACCTGGTCTGGGAAAACGTCGCCGGCCCGGGCGCAGACCAGATGCAGGTCCGCTTCCCCGTCGGCGTTCGCGTCGGTGACCAGCGCCTGGCGAATGGGACATCCGCGTTTCTCGAACCCCAGGACCGGCGCCGGCCGGGCCGTGCCGCCTCCGCCCGGGGCCAGCTGCGCGAGGAAATCGGTGATCTCCGCCTCGGCCTCGCGCGCCGATCCGCGCATCCCGCCGCGCGCCAGAAAGGCATCGCGCACGCCGTCGAGATCCCAGTCCCCGGAGGCCACCGAATGGATGTCCGGAAGGCGCCGCTGGGCGATCCAGGCGCCCTGTCGCTCGAAATCCGCCGTCCATCGGAGCCGAGCCATGGGCCGGCCGTCGTCGATGCGGATCCGCACGGGACGCGCCGGCAGCGTCGCATCGATCACCGCGGAACCGCCAGGTGAAAGCACCACTCTCAGGCGCCGGGCCTTCCCGTCTGCGGGAACCTCTTCGAATCGACCGCGCCGGGCGAGGATCGGCCGCAACGCGGACCGGCCGAGCGCGACCTCGCGGGCGCGAAGAGCATCGGGCGCCCACCGCTCGACGATCAGCGCGGCCTCGCCCTGCATCTGCGGCGACGCCGAAAGAACAAGATGTCCGCCCTGCTGGAAGACGCGCAGGTCGATTCCGTCGAAGCCCGGGATGGGCGGCGGCGCCCGCGTCGGGACAGTCTGAAAACCGATCTCGGGAAACGCGGCTTGCATGTCGAGCATGTCGAACGCGCCTCCGCCGCGATTCAACAGCGTCACCGGCCGTCGGCTGTGGTTGACCGTGAAGAGGTCGAGGCAACGATCGCCATCCACCCGCGCGACGCCGGCATCGAAGATGTAGCTGGTCTCCAAAGGAGGATCCTGCCGAAGGTATCGCGAGTCGCCGAAGGGGCCCGAAGGCGGCATTTCGATCAAATCCGCGGCCGGCTCCGCCGACGGCGCGGCAGGCGCCGGCGGCTCCAGGGCGTCGCGCACCCACGCTGCGCCGCGATGCGTCCAGCCGGCACGGTCCAGCCAGACCGCCGTCGCTCCCGACGCCGCCGCGATGACCAAGATCGCCGCCGCCAATGCCCAGCCGCGCATGGATGCCCCCAGTTTTCGACAACATCTCTTTAGGCGGCGTTCAGAGACGGTTCAACGTCCGCTTGCACTATCTAGGGTGGGCCGAAACCTCCAAGAAGGCGCAACGGCGTGGCTAGTACAACGCCTGCCGCGAAAAGCGGTGCGAGAGAGCGCGCCCCCGCAACCCCGCATCACCGCC
>JBCBYE010000411.1:0-4466 GCA_039816075.1 Pseudomonadota bacterium
CGGCCTCGCGGATCAGCGCGGCGGCCTGCGCGGCCAGCAGGTCCGCATCCTCGGCCAGCCGTTCGGCCGCGGCGCCGAGGCCCTGCGCGTCGATGCCCAGCGCGGCGAGCGTTTTCAGGGCGTCGCGGGTCCGGATGCGGTCGCGGGACCGATCGTCGTTGGACGGATCGTCGATCCAGCCTTCGCCCTCCGCCCTCAGCGCCGCGCGCAGCGCCTCGCGTCGCAACGAGAGAGCCGGGCGCAGCCAGACGGCGCCGGCCCGCTCGGACCGCGGGCGCATCGCAGATAGCCCGTCGAGGCCGGAGCCGCGGGCGAGGCGCATCAGCAGGGTTTCGGCCTGATCGTCAAGCGTGTGACCCAGCGCAACGGCGCCGAGCCCGCGGCGCGCGGCCCAGTCGGCCAGCAGCGCGGCGCGGGCGTCGCGGGCGGCCTGGGCCAGGTTCCCGCGGCCGGGCGCGTCGTGCCAGACGAGGGTTTCGTGCGGCAGGTCCAGACGCGCGCAGAGCGCGGCCACGGCGCGCGCCTCCGCCGCCGCCTCGGGGCGCAGGCGATGGTCGACCGTGGCGGCCTCCACCCGCAGTCCCGGCGCGCGCGCGGCGGCCAGAAGCAGGGCCGTGCTGTCGGAGCCGCCGGAGACGGCGATGCCGAGGGTGGGCGGCGCCAGCTCGACCAGCCGGTCCGTCAGCGTCCGCAACCCCGAGGCGGGGGGCGCGGCGGGGCCGTCCCGCTCCGCCGCGCCGGCCATGGTCAGATGCAGCCGGCGACCGCCCGGTCGCTGGCGGCGGCCTGCGACGCATCGCTGCCGCGATGGCGGGCGCGCAGCTCCTCCCAGGTTGAGCAGGCCTGCTCCAGCCGGCCGAGGCGGGCGAGCGAGCGGCCGAGCATCAGGAACGACTCCGGCTCCCGCGGGCCGCCTGGAACCTCCGTGACGTAGGCGAGGAAGCTTTGCGCGGCGGCGCGCCATTCGCCCAGCTGGAACTCGGCCAGGCCGAGACGATGGCGCGCCTCGCCCGCCAGCGGCCCGTCCGGGTAGGTGGCGAGAAACGCGGAAAGGCGCGCGCGGGCGCCGGCCGCGTCCCCCCCCTCCAGCAGCGCCGTCGCGTCGTCGAGCTCCGCCTGTTCCGACACCGTGACCGGCGGGGTCGAGGCCCCGCCGCCGGATCGGCGCGCGGCGCCCCCGCCCAGGGGCGGCGGGTCGCCGAGGATCGTGGGGTCGCCGCCCTCAAGCTCCGTAACCCTGTAGTCGAGGTCGTGAATGCGGAAGGCCGCGTCCTCGGCGATGCGGCGCAGGAGGAACTCGAGCTCCTGGATGCGGCCGTTGAGGCGGCGCACCTCCTCCTCCAGCGCCTGCACCTGCGCCGCGGCGTTCTGGGCGGTCGCGGCCGTCGGCAGGTTCAGGCCCAGGGCGAGCGGCGCGCAGAGCGCCGCCGCCAGGATCATGCGCGCCGCCATCGGCTCAGCTCGTCGGGGCCGTCGCCATCACGGTCACCCCGCGACGGTTCTGGCTCCAGCAGCTTTCGTTGGAGCAGAGGCTCTCGGGCCGCTCCTTGCCGAAGGTGACGGTGCGCAGGCGGGCGGCGGGCACGCCCTCGGCCACCAGAAAGGCGCGGACGGCGGCGGCGCGGCGCGCGCCGAGCGCGAGGTTGTACTCGCGCGTGCCGCGCTCGTCCGCATGGCCCTCGATCGTCGCGTTGCGCGCGGGGTTGTCGAGCAGCCAGGCGGCCTGCCGGCCGAGCGTGGCCTGCGCCACGGCGTCGAGGCGGGAGCTGTCGGTGGCGAACAGCACGCGGTCGCCGACCTCGGCCCGGAAGAATTCGATGGATGCGGGATCGAGCGGCGAGCCCACGGCGGGCGCGACGGGCGCCGCGGCCTCTTCGGGGGCTTCCTGGGCGCAGGCGGCCAGAAGGACCGCGAGCATCAGCGCGGCGATGGGCTTCATCAGGGTCATGGCGGCGTCTCCGTGTCCGGGGGGGCGCGGGGCCCCGGGAGGGGTTTCTTTGCGTTCGGTCTGCTCGATGGGCCCCGCGCCCGCTCGGGTCAGGGCAGAAGCGGCGACCAGCTGGGGTCGGAGGCGGCGCCGGGCGTCGACACCCGGCGCAGGTTTCGCCCGCTGGCATCGACCCGCCATACGGCGGACGCCCCCTGCGGGCCGGGGGTTTCGCGGAAGAACATCAGCGCGCGGCCGTTGGGGGACCAGGTCGGCGCCTCGTCGAGGAAGCTGGCGGTCAGCAGCCGCTCGTTCGACCCGTCGGTCCGCATGACGCCCACGTGAAAGCGACCGCCGAGGATCTTGGTGAAGGCGATCAGGTCGCCGCGCGGCGACCAGACCGGCGTGCCGTAGCGCCCCTCGCCGAAGCTGATGCGCTGGGCGGAGCCGCCGGCGGAGGGCATCACGTAAAGCTGCTGGCTGCCGCCCGCGTCGCTTTCGAACACGATCTGCGCGCCGTCGGGCGAATAGGACGGCGCCGTTTCGATCCCCGGTCCGGAGGTGAGGCGCGCCAGCTGCCGCGTCGCGAGGGACATCGAATAGAGGTCGGTGTTGCCGCCGGAGGCGAGGCTCATGACCACGCGCGAGCCGTCGGGCGAGAAGCGGGGCGAGAAGCTCATGGCCGGGAAGGAGCCCAGAACCTCCGACGCGCCGCTGCCCAGATCGAGGATCACCGCCTTGGGCTGGCCCGTGGCGTAGGAGAGATAGACGATGCGCCGCCCGTCGGGCGAAAAGCGCGGCGTCAGGGCCAGCGAGGATCCGTCGGTCAGGTAGCGCACGTTGGCGCCGTCGTAATCCATGACCGCCAGGCGCTTGACCCGCGCGTTCTTGGGGCCGGTTTCGGCGACGAAGGCGACCCGGCTGTCGAAATAGCCCGGCTCTCCGGTCAGGGCGAGATGGATCTGGTCGGCGATGCGATGGCCGATGCGGCGCGCATCGCCGGGCGCCGCGCGCACGGCGACGCCGTCGCCCAGCGGCTCGCCCCGGAACACGTCCCACAGCTGAAAGCGCACGGCGAGGCGGCCGTCGGAGTCGAACGCCGCCTCGGACACGCCCAGCGCCTCGGCGTTGATGACGCGCCAGTTTTCCAGGTCCGGCCGCGCATCGACGGCGCCGCCGCCGGTCAGGTAGGCGGCCTCGTCGATGATGCGCACGATGCCCGAGCCTTCCAGGTCGGCGACGATCACGCGCCGCACCTCCTCGGCCAGCACGGCGGTTTCGGGCGAGGCCTGAAGCCGCGGCAGGGCCATGGGGATCGGTTCGATCACGCCCTCGGTGATCTCGATGCGCAGCGGCTCGTTCTGCTGGGCGTGCAGCGCGGCGGGCGCGGCGACGGCGGCGAGCGCGGCGAGCGCCAGCGCCAGCGCCGAGGCGATGGACGAACGTCGTGTCATGCGGGTTCCCCTCCCAGTGTCCCCGGTTCGGCGCGTCGAAGCGCGGCGCCCCGGGACGCGGCGCTCCAGGCTCCGGCGCCCCAGGCTCAGGCGCCACAGACTGCGGCGTCCGAGGATGCCATGCGTCGGCGCGCTCATGTTCCGCCCCCCACCTGCAGGCCGCGGCGGGGGTTGAAGGTGACTTCGATGGTCTGCCAGCGGCCATAGCTCTCGGCGGGCAGGTCGAATCCTCGACCGGCGGCGCGCATCAGGGCGCGTTCGGCGAACTGGATGGCGCGGGTCCAGCGCGGGTCCGACGGGCGCGGCGAGGGCGAGATCAGACTGGGCCGACCGGCGGGCTTGCCGTCGCGACCCATGGGCAGGCTCAGCGTGACCACAAGCTCTTCGTAATTCGGCAGGCTGGACAGGATCGAGACGTTCCAGGCGTTCGAAAGACGCGTGCGCACGCCCTCGATGGCGCCGGTGGGAATGGCCGGACCCTGCGCCGCGGCGCCGCCGGTCGGGGCGCTGGGGGCGGGGGCCGGCGCGGCGGGGGCGGGCGTGGTCTCGGTCTCCACCGCGGCGATGCTTTGGTCCTGCGGAGGCTCGGGGTCCGGCTGCGGCGCCGGGGGCGGCGCGTCGGGGCGGCCGACGGGCAGGGCCGAGGCGACGGGCGCCGCCAGGCTCTCCTCGGAGGTGTCGTCGGCCTCGGTCACGATCTGCGTCGTCGCCTCGCGTGGCGCGGCGGCCGGGGCCTCGGGCGCCGGCGGCGCCTCGGCCGCCGCATCGGGGGCGGGGCGGGTGTCGGGCGTCGCCTCGGGCGCCTCGGCGACCAGAGGCGAGGGCGCCACGGGCGTCGGCGCGACGCGGTCGAGGTCGCGCGGCGCGGCGACCTCGGTCTCCACCGGCGCGTCGCGCTGCGGCGCGTCCGGGCGGTCCGGCCCGGCGGGCAGGGGCAGGCTTTCGGCCGTCACGCCCTGGGGCGGCGCCTGCGGCGCCTCCGGCACGGCGGGCGCGGTCAGCTGCGGCGCGGGATCGGGCGGCGCGGCCGACGCGGGAGGCTGCGCCGGAGGCCGATGCCTCCGCCCCCGCGCCGGCCGCGCCGC
>JBCBYE010000174.1:0-7681 GCA_039816075.1 Pseudomonadota bacterium
CGCGCTCCGCGCGGTCGCTGCGCGCCAAGGGCGCTTGCGTGCCTTGACCCGTTCGACCACTCGCCTTCCGCGCAGCCGCTGCGCCGGGCGGAAAGGCGCGCAGGCTGGCGGGCGGGCCGACGCTCGCCCGCAGGGCGGCGTTCGGGGCGGCCGGCAGCGCGCGCCGCCCGAAACGATTTGATCTTTCGCGCCGCCCCGGGCGATCAAGGCGGATCGGCGCGCGGGCGACGCGGCCCGCGCGGGGCGAAGCGCAAGGCGAAGGAACGGCTCGCATGGGGACTTCGACGGTCAGGCTGGGCGTGGACATCGGCGGCACCTTCACCGACGTGGTGCTCGAAGACGGCGACCGCCGCGTCTCCGCCAAGGTCCTCACCACCTACGCCGCGCCCGAAACCGCCATCATCGAGGGCATGCACCAGGTCTGCCGGGCCGCCGACGTCGCGCCCGAGCGCATCGGCCAGATCATCCACGGCACCACCCTCGCCACCAACGCCCTTATCGAACGGCGCGGCGCGCGCACCGCCCTCGTCACCACCGAAGGCTTTCGCGACGTCATCGAAATGCGCACCGAAAGCCGGTTCGAGCAATACGACCTCAACCTCGCCCTGCCCGAACCGCTGCTGCCGCGCCAGCGCCGCTTCACCCTGCGCGAACGCGTCGGCGCCCGCGGCGAGACCCTCATCCCCCTGGACCGCGCGGAGGTGGAGGCGCTGGCCGACCGCCTCGCCGAGGCGCGCATCGACAGCGTCGCGGTCGGCCTGATCCATGCCTATCTCGACCCCGCCCACGAACGCCTGGTGCGCGAGGTGCTGGCCGAGCGTCTGCCGCAGGCCGCGGTCTCGCTCTCCAGCGAGGTCTCGCCGCAGATGCGCGAATACGAACGCTTCAACACGGTGGTCGCCAACGCCTACATCAAGCCGCTGATGGCCTCCTATCTGGGCCGGCTGGAGCAGAAGCTGCGCGACCAGGGCGCCGATTGCGGCATCTTCCTGATGCATTCGGGCGGCGGCGTCATGTCCGTCGCCGACGCCGCCGAATTTCCCGTGCGCCTGGTGGAATCCGGCCCCGCCGGCGGCGCCGTCTTCGCCGCCCACATCGCCGCGCGCTACGGGCTCGACAGGGTGCTCAGCTTCGACATGGGCGGCACCACGGCCAAGATCTGCCTCATCAAGGACCGCACGCCGAAAACCGCCCGCGTCTTCGAGGTCGCCCGCACCTACCGGTTCAAGAAGGGCTCGGGCATGCCCATCTCCATCCCCGTCATCGACATGGTGGAGATCGGCGCCGGCGGCGGCTCCCTCGCCCATGTGGACGCCCTGCGCCAGATCCGCGTGGGCCCGGCCAGCGCCGGCTCGGAACCCGGGCCCGCCTGCTACGGGCGCGGCGGCGAACGGCCGGCGGTCACCGACGCGGACCTGCTGCTGGGCCGCCTCGACCCCGACGCCTTCGCCGGCGGCGCCATCGCGCTCGACCCCGACGCCGCCGCCCGGGCGCTGAGCGCGGAGGTGGGCGACGCCCTCGCCATGGACCCGCTGGAGGCCGCCTTCGGCGTGGCCGAGGTGGTGGACGAGAACATGGCCAACGCCGCCCGCGTGCATGCCGTGGAAAACGGCGAGGACCTCGCCGGCTACACCATGATCGCCTTCGGCGGCGCCGCGCCGCTGCATGCCGCGCGCCTGTGCGAGAAGCTCGGCGTGACCCGCGCCCTGGTGCCCCCCGGCGCCGGCGTCGGCAGCGCCATCGGCTTTCTGCGCGCGCCCTTCAGCTTCGAGGCCAACCGCTCCGTCTACATGAAGCTCGCCGCCTTCGACCCCGCGCGCATCCGCGCCCTCTTCGAGGAGCTCAAGGCCGAGGCCGAAGGCTTCGTTCGCAGCTGCGACGCGCACGCCCCCATCGCCGCCGAGTTCAAGGTCTACATGCGCTACACCGGCCAGGGCTGGGAGATCCCCGTGACCCTGACCGAGGCGCAGGCGACCGCGCCCGACGCGCGCACCTTCCTCGCCCGCTTCGAAGAGGATTACGCGCGCCTCTTCAGCCGCCCCGTGGCCGGCCTCGACGTGGAGATCACCGTCTGGTCCGTCAACGCCGCCACCCCGCCGCAGCCGGCCGACCCCGCCGACACCCTCGCGGGCGACGGATCCCCCGCGCCCGCGGGGACGCGCGACCTCTTCGACCCCGCCGCCGCCGCCTTCGCCCGCGCGGACGTCTACGACCGCGACGCCCTCGCCCCCGGCGATCGGGCGCCCGGCCCCGCGGCGGTGGTGGAATCCGAAACCACCATCATCGTCCCCCCCGCCTTCGACGCCGTGCGCCAGCCCGACGGCTGCATCGACCTCAGGCGCAGACCCGCGGAGACCGCCCCATGACCCGCTCCCGCTCCGACGTCTCGCATCAGGTGATGTGGAACCGCCTGATCTCCATCGTGGAGGAGCAGGCCCAGGCCCTCGTGCGCACCGCCTTCTCCACCTCCGTGCGCGAGGCGGGGGACCTCTCGGCCGGCGTCTACGACACCGCCGGGCGCATGCTGGCCCAGGCGGTCACCGGCACGCCGGGCCACGTCAACGCCATGGCCGACGCCGTCGCCCACTTCATCCGCCGCATCGGCCGCGCGAACATGTTCGAGGGCGACGTCTACATCACCAACGATCCGTGGGAGGGGACGGGCCATCTGCACGACATCACCATGGTCACGCCCTCGTTCAAGGACGGCGCGCTGGTCGGCTTCTTCGCCTGCACCGCCCATATCGTCGACATCGGCGGCCGCGGCTTCGGCGCCGACGCCAACAGCGTCTACGAAGAGGGGCTCTACCTGCCGGTGATGAAGTTCGCCGAACGGGGCGAGGTCGATCGGACCCTGATCCGCATCGTGCGCGGCAACGTGCGCGAACCCGACCAGCTCGTCGGCGACATGTATGCGCTGGCCACCTGCAACGAGATCGGCCACCGCCGCCTCATCGACATGATGGAGGAGTTCGCGCTCGCCGATCTCGACGGCATCGCCGCCTTCATCCTCGACAATTCCCGCCGCGCCACGCTCGAACGCATCGCCGCCCTGCCCCGCATGGCGGCGGACGGAGAGATGACCGTGGACGGCTTCGACGCGCCCATCACCCTCAAGGTCCGCGTCTCGGTGGAAGAGGGGCGCATCCTCACCGATTTCGCCGGCACCTCGCCGGTGGACAAGAAGGGCATCAACTGCCCCCTCGTCTACACCAAGGCCTATTGCTGCTACGCCCTCAAATGCGCCATCGCGCCCGAGATCCCCAACAACCACGCCTCGCTGGCGCCGTTCGAGATCGCGGCCCCCGAAAACACCATCGTCAACGCCCCCCATCCCGCGCCCGTGGCCCTGCGCCACATCGTCGGACATTTCGTGCCCGACACCGTCTACAACGCCCTCGACAAGATCGTGCCGGGCCTCGTGCCGGCCGAGGGCGCGGGATGCCTGTGCAACTTCCAGGTCAGCCTGCGCCCGCGCACCGACGCCCCCGCGCCGCCCGAGGCGCGACGGTCCGAGGTGCTCACCTTCAACTCCGGCGGCGCCGGCGCCCGGCCCGAGCATGACGGGCTCAACGCCACCGCCTTCCCCTCCGGCGTGATGACCATGCCCATCGAGGCGACGGAGCATGCCGGCCCCGTCATCATCTGGCGCAAGGAGCTTCGCCCCGGCTCCGGCGGCGCCGGGCGCACCCGCGGCGGCCTCGGCCAGTACATGGAGGTCGGCGCGGTGGAGGGGCACGAGTTCGACATCCAGGCCATGTTCGACCGCGGCGCGCATCCCGCCCTCGGCCGGCGCGGCGGCGGCCCGGGCGCGGCCACCACCATCGCCCTCGACGACGGCACGCCCCTGCGCGTCAAGGGCAAGCAGTTCGTGCCGCACGGAAAACGCGTGATGATGGCCTTCCCCGGCGGCGCCGGCTACGGCGAGGCGGCGGCGCGCGATCCCGCCCGCGTGCGCTCCGACCTCGCCCGCGGCTACATCACCCCGGACGAGGCCCGAGAGACCTACGGCCTGCCCCAGTCCGAGATCGACGCGGTCCTCGCCGCCGTCCGCGCCGGCGACGCGCCCTAGGCGGCGGACTCATTTGAAGCCAGCCAGATGCGGATCGAAGCGTGCTTGAGAGCAGCGAGGAAGTTGTCTGGTGATCGGTCATAGCGGGCGGCAAGGCCGCGGAACTGCTTGAGTCGGTTGAAGAAACGCTCCACGAGGTTGCGCTGGCGATAGACCCAGGCGGAGAAGCTGAAGCGGTCCTTGCGGATCACGCGCGGCGGGATGTTCGCCCAGGCCCTTCGCGCCGCGGCGAGGTCGCGGATGGCGTTGGTGTCGTAGGCGCGATCGGCGATCGGCGATCAGCGCGGCGTCCGTCGCCAGATCCTGCATCAGGCCGAGCGCGACCGGCGCGTCGCCGGCCTGGCCGGGCGTCAGCATCAGGCGGACCGGCCGGCCCTCTGCGTCGACCAGCGCGTGGATCTTGGTCGCCAGCCCGCCCCTTGAACGTCCCATGCCGCCATCGCCGCCGTCTTTTTGGGGGCGGCGCCATGCTGGTGGACGCGCACGCAGGAACTGTCGATCATCACGATGTCGCCGTCACAGGCCTTTGAAACGGCTTCAAGAAGCCGGTCCCACACCCCGGCCGTCCGCCACCTGACGAAGCGGTTGTAGAGCGTGGTTCGCGGACCGTAGCGCTCCGGAACGTCCCGCCAACCTCTCGTCGATCGCGCTGCGATCGCCTGCCGGTCAGCGGGGCGCTCCTGTGCGCAAGCGCCACAAGATGCCGTTGATCACGCGGCGATCGTCCACCCGCGGCACGCCGCGCGGCTTGTTCGGCAGCAGCGGCTGATGACGGCCCATTCGTCGTCGGTCAGTTCGTGTCGGCGCATAAAAACCTCCCTGTCGACGAGGTTGAATCAGATCGAGCCGACGCTTGGAATCCCGTTTATGGGGACGCACTCTAGGCGGCGGCCGCCCCACCCGGCCGGGCGCGCGCCTGTCCGGCCGGCCGCGCGCTCATGCAGCCGGCGGCCGCCCCGCCTGGCCGGCGGCGTCTCCCGGCCGCCTGCGCCCCACCAGCGCCCCGCCGGCGGCCCGCGCGCTCAGCAGCAGGACCGCGGCCTGGGGCAGCGGCACGGCCGCGTCGCGCGGCTCGTCCGGGCCGCGCCCGCCCTCGGTCCGCGTCGGCGTGGCGATGTCCTCGATCACGATCGACAGGTCCAGCGGCGGCTCCGCCACCGGCGGCATCTCCGTCTGGAACGGATCCTCCGGCCCCTGCCCCGGCAGCCGCGCGGCCAGCACCGGCGGCGCGCCCGCCAGCCCGCTGGTCCCCAGGTCGCCGCCGCCGCCGCCGCCGCCCCCCAGGATCCCGCCGACGCCGCCCACGCCGCCCACGCCCCCCGGGTCCGTCGCGGCGCCGCCGGGCAGCACCGGGCCCTCGCCCGTCGCCAGCACCGCCGCCCGCTCCGCATGCACCACCGGCGCCCAGTTGCCGCAGGCCTCCAGCTGCACGAACGACCAGCCGTCGAAGCGCCAGCCCCAGGCCCGCTCCGGCCGCGTGATCCCCGCCACCGTGCGGCGCGGATCGACGAAAGGTTCGCCGCGCCGCTGATAGGTCATGAACTCGAACACGTCGCCCGGATGCACCAGCATGCGCTGCGCCGGCCCCTCGGCCAGCGCCGCCTCCACCTGCGCGCGCCGCTCGTCCGTCAGCTGGCCCATGGCCCAGTCCAGCGGACAGGCCCCGCGGCAGGCGTTCGGCCCCGGCCCGGTCCACACCGCCGTCGCCACGCCCGGCGGCCGGACCTCGGCCTCCGCCGCCGCCCCCAGGCCGCCCCCCGCGCACAGCGCGGCCGCCAGCAGGCCCGCGCCCCAGCGCCGCGCAGCGTCCCCCGACGCGCGTCCCATCACGTTCCCCCCTGCATCCCGCGCCCGCATCCCGAACGCCGCGCGGCGCCGGCGCTTTCCCCAAAGCGCCTGAAACCGAACGCTCTTTAACGGACCCCGGTTTCCACAAGCATAACGCCCAGATGAACGAACCGACGCGCCCCGCAAGCGCCCCCGCCCTCAGGGCGCACGAGAAAGGCCCACGCGCCGCACCCCCGCGCACGTCACGGCGCGCTGGCGCCCGCGCCGATCTCGCGTAAGCTCGTCCCAGACCTCGCCGCGAAAGGGCGCCCCATGCACCAGCTCACCGACGCCCTCAGACAGGACTTCCGCCGCGACGGCGCCGCCGTGATCCGCGGCGCCTTCTCCCCCGACTGGATCGCCAAGCTGCGCGCGGGCATCGACGCCGACCTCGCCGCGCCCACCGAGAACTTCGCGCGCCACACCCAGGACCCCGACGCCCCCGCCTATCTCGAAGACTTCTGGGCCTGGTCCAAGATCCCGCAATTCGAGGATTTCGTGCGCCGCTCCCCCTGCGCGCGGATCGCCGCGCACCTGCTCGACGCGCCCTCGATCAACCTGGTCATGGACAACTGGTTCCTGCGCGAGGCCGGCTCCGCCTCGCGCCCGCCCTTCCACCAGGATCTCGCCTATTTCGACTTCGAGGGCAGCATGTGCGTGCTGTGGCTGCCGCTGGAGCCGGTGACCCGGGACAACGGCATCGCCTTCGTCCGCGGCTCCCACCTGTGGGACAAGCTCTTCATGCGCGTGCGCTTCGCCGACGGGCATCCCAGCTTCGAGCCGCAGGAGATCGCCGGACGCACCTACCACCCGCCGCCCGACGTGAACGCCGATCCCGGCGCCTACGAGCTGCTGCAATGGGACCTCGACCTCGGCGACGCCATCTATTTCGACATGCGCACCCTGCATGGCGGGCTCTCGTCGGTCACGCCGACCGAAACCGTGCGCCGCTTCACCCTGCGCATGACCGCGCCCGACGGCGTCATCCGCTACCGCGGCGACTGGGCCAAGGACGAGCGGGCGATCTTCGAGGCCGCCGGCTACGGCGAGGGCGACCGCCTCGACGGCGCGTTCTTCCCCCGCCTCTGGCCCCCCCAGGGGCCCGCGTCCCCCGACGCGGCGGACCCGGCCCAGGTCACGCCCTGACGCGCAGCCCCTCGGGGTCGTAGGGCGACGGCGGGATCGCCGTCGCCGCCACCCGGTCGCCGATCAGGTCCAGCTCCATCGCCGCGCCCGGCTCGGCCAGGTCCGGCCGCACATAGGCCAGCGCCAGGTTCAGCCCCGTGCGGTGCCCCCAGGCGCCCGAGGTCACGGTCCCCACCACCTCGTCCCCGATCATCACCGACGATCCCGGCTGCGCCCAGCGGTCCTCGCAGGCCACCGACAGCGTCGCCAGCCGCCGCCGCGGCCCCTCCGCCGCGCGCCGCTGCAACGCCGCCTTGCCCACGAAATCCGCCTTCTCCATCCGCACGAACCGCTCCAGCCCCGTTTCGAAAGGATCGAACTCGGTCAGCAGGTCGGCCTTCCAGTGCAGATAGCTCTTCTCCAGCCGCATCGACTCCACCGCCCGCGCCCCGAACAGGCGCAGCCCATGCGCCTCGCCCGCCCGGCGCAGCGCGCGGTAGGCCGCCGTCAGCTGCCCGTTCGGCACGTGGATCTCATAGGCCAGCTCGCCGGAAAAGCTCACGCCCAGCACCACCGCCGGCGCCCATCCCACAAAGGTCTGCCGCGCCGAAAGCCAGGGGAACGCCGCGGCCGACCAATCGTCCCGCGACGCCGCCG
>JBCBYE010000065.1:0-11764 GCA_039816075.1 Pseudomonadota bacterium
CGACGCCTACTACCCCGCGCTTTGCCGGTTCGGGCGCCTGCTGCAGGATGAGAAATACATGATGCGCTTCCTGATGAAGGCGGGCGAATGCATGGTCTTCGACAATCACCGCATCGTGCATGGCCGTGCCGCCTACGAGGCGGAAAGCGGCGAGCGCTGGCTGCGCGGCTGCTATACCGACCGGGCGAAGATGCGGTCCACCTATCGTGCGCTGCTCGGCTGCGGGCGCTTCGCCGGCGGAGCGTTCCGCGCATGAACGCGGCCCCGCCGTTTCCGGCGGCAGAGACGGCTCTGCGCCAGGACCTCGCCGCCGCCTTCCGCCTGTGCCACCGATTCGGGTGGAGCGAGTCCGTGGGAAACCATTTCAGCGCCGCGGTCTCGGACGACGGGCGACGGTTTCTGCTGAACCCGCGCTGGCGGCACTTCGCGACGATCCGGGCGAGCGATCTTCTGCATCTCGATGCGGACGCGGACCCGATGACGGGGCCGGACGCGCCCGACGCCTCCGCCTGGACGATCCATGGCGCGATGCATCGCGAGGTCCCGGAGGCGCGGGTGATCCTGCATTGTCACGCGCCCTACGCCACGGCGCTGGCCTGCCTTGCGGATCCGACGATGCCGCCGCTGGACAACAACACCGCGCGGTTCTTCGGCCGCATCGCCTACGACCTGTCGTTCGGCGGCATCGCCGACGACGTGGAGGAGGGCGCGCGGCTGGCCGCGGCGATCCGGGGCAAATCCGTGTTGGTGATGGGGAACCACGGCGTCACGGTCGCCGGCGAGACGGTCGCCGACGCGTTCGAGGACCTGTACTTCTTCGAGAAGGCCGCGCAGACGGTGATCCTCGCCCGTTCGGCGGGAACGCCTCTTGCGGTGCTGCCCGATGCGACGGCGCGGGCCACCGTCGAGGGCTGGCGCGCCTATGGCGGCATGGCCGAACGGCACTTCGCCTACCTCAAATCGACGCTGGACGCCGACGACCCGTCCTGGCGCGACTGACCTTGACCGCGGGGCCGCGCACCGCGACACGGGCGCAGCGACCCGAACGAAGGACCTCCACCCCCATGAAAATCGGCTTCATCGGCCTGGGCAACGTCGGCGGCAAGCTGGCGGGCTCGATCCTGCGCAACGGCTTCGACCTGATCGTTCGCGATCTGAACCCCGAGCTCGTGGCCGGCTTCGTGGCCCGCGGGGCCGCTGCCGCCGAAACGCCTCGCGCGGTGGCCGAGGCCTGCGACGTCACGATCACCTGCCTGCCCTCGCCCGCCGCCTGTGCCAACGTGATGGAGGCGGAGGACGGCGTCATCGCAGGCCTCGGTCCCGGCAAGATCTGGGCCGAGATGTCCACGACCGACGAGGGCGAGATCAAGCGCATCGCCGCCCGCGTGCGTCAGACCGGCGCCGCCGCGCTCGAATGCCCGGTTTCGGGCGGCTGTCATCGGGCGGCGACGGGCAACATCTCCATCTTCGCCGGGGGCGACCGCGCCACGTTCGAGCGGATGCTGCCGCTGCTGACGACGCTGGGCCGGCGCGTGCTTCATACGGGCGAGATCGGCTCGGCCTCCGTCCTGAAGGTCATGACCAACTACCTCGCCACGGCCAACCTGCTGACCCTGTGCGAGGCCCTGACCACCATGAAGGCCGCGGGCCTCGACATGGCGACGACGCTGCAGGCGATCACTATCAGTTCGGGCAATTCGTTCGTGGCGGAGACCGAAGGCCAGGTGATCCTCAACGGCAGCCGCGACATCTCCTTCACCATGGACCTGGTGAAGAAGGATATCGGCCTTTTCCAGAAGATCGCCGAGGCGACGGGCGTCCCGCTGGAGATCAGCCCGCTGATGGTGGAGATGTTCGACGATGGCATCGCCCGCTACGGCGAGCGGGAGCTGTCGCCCAACATCATCCGTCGGTTGGAGGACGCCACGGGTCTTTCCATCCTTGCCGACGGCTTTCCGGCGGAACTGACCGACGACGAACCCGAAGAGCCCGGCTACGAGGTCGCGCCCGGCGTCGCCCGTCAGTAGAGCGAGCGAACCCAGTCGGCGAAGGCCTGCGCCGCCTCGGGCGCGCGCGCGCGCGGCCGTTGAACGATGAAATGCGAGGGCTGGATCGGCAGACGCGCTTCGCAAGGCGCGACGAGCAGGCCGAGGCGCATGTATTCGCGCGCGAAGCTCTCAAGCACGATGACTGCGCCGGGCCCGTTGATCGCCATCTGCAGCGCGACTAGCGAGCTGTCGACGCGCTGCACCTGTGTCGGGGCCGGGGCCGCGACGCCGTTGTGCTCGGCGATGGCGGCCCAGTCCGCCTCCGACCCCGCGATCTGGATGACCGGCCCGGCGGCGAGCGCCTCGATGGTCGGCGCGCTCAGCGCGGCGGCGTGGTCCGGACTGCAGACGGGCAGCGCCGTCTCGTGGCCCAGATGGGTGACCCGGCCGTCGGACCAATCTCCATGGCCGAAGCGGATGTCCAGATCCGCGTCCCCGTCGCCGAAACCGTCGGCCCAGACGAAGGTGGACAGGCGCACCTCGATGTCCGGGCGCAGCGCCTGGAACTCGAAGAGCCGCGGCGCCACGACCAGCGCGGCGCAGGAGATCGAGGCCCGCGCGTTCACTCGCCGGCGGCTGGCCGTGCCGAACAGCGCCTCGGTCGCGCCCTGCATCTCGGCGAAGGCCTTGCGGACGGGCTGCGCATAGGCGGCGCCCTGCTCCGTCAGCTTCACGCCGCGGGGCAGGCGTTCGAAAAGGACGGCGCCCAGATGCGCCTCCAGCACGCGGATCTGCTGGCTGACCGCAGCGGGCGTCAGGCTCAGCTCCTCCGCCGCGGCGGAAAAGCTGGCATGGCGCGCCGCCGCCTCGAAGGCGCGCAGGCTGGCGACGGGCGGGCGGCGCGACATGGCGGCACCTTCAAGAAAAAGAGGGCCTCAGCCCCCAAAACCATCGTTTGAGTTGATCGTAACGCGCCGTCACGGCTGTGCAATCGGTGTTCGCGGTTCGACTTGGGACTCTCGCGCATGACGACGGAGATCTACGATTACATAATCGTCGGCGCCGGCTCGGCCGGCTGCGTGCTGGCGGAGCGGTTGACCGCCTGCGGCCGCCATACCGTCCTGCTGCTGGAGGCGGGCGGCAGCGATCGGCGATTCTGGGTCCGGACGCCGCTGGGCTATGCCAAGACCTTTCAGGACCCGGCGGTGAACTGGCGCTACCGGGCGGCGGCCGATCCGGGATTGAACGGGCGCGAGGCCTATTGGCCGCGCGGGCGCGTGCTGGGCGGTTCAAGCTCCATCAACGCCATGGCCTACCTGCGGGGGCTGCCGCAGGATTTCGACGGGTGGGAGGCCGCGGGCGCGACCGGCTGGAACTGGGCCGCCGTGCGCCGAACCTATGCGGCGATCGAGGCGCCGGAGGCGGGCGACGCCCCCATCTGCTCGGTTCGTCTCAGCGAGCTCGGCCCGCGGCGCCATCCCTTCACGCGCCATTTCCTGGAAGGCGCCCGGCAGATGGGCTGGCCCGTCGCGGACGCGCGGGCGGCGGCGCAGGACGCGGACCCCGAGGGGCTCGCAGCGCTGCGCAGCACGCTGCGGCGCGGCCGCCGCTGGTCGGCCGCCGACGCGTTCCTGCGCCCGGCCCTGAGACGGCGGAACCTGCGGGTGATCACCCATGCGCAGGCGGAACGGGTGGTCATGTCCCAAGGCCGCGCCGAGGGCGTCATGCACCGCCACCAGGGCCGGACCCGCTTCGCCGCCGCCGCACGCGAGGTGATCCTGAGCGGCGGCGCCGTCAACTCGCCGCAACTGCTGCATCTGTCGGGCATCGGTCCGGCGGAGGCGCTGCGGCGCCTGGGCATCGCCGTGGCGTTGGACCTGCCGCAGGTGGGTCGAGGGCTGCAGGATCATCTGGCGATCTCCCACGCCTTTCAGGCCAACGAGGCGACGCTGAACAACGCGCTTGGCAGCTGGGTCGGAAAGGGACTGGCGGGGGCGCGGTACCTGCTGTCGCGGGGCGGGCCGCTGGCTCTGCCGATCAACCAGATCAGCGGGTTCGTCCGCTCCGCCCCTCAGGCGGCGACCCCGGACCTGCAGATCTATTGCAACCCGATCTCCTACCGCACCGATGCCGCCGGGCGCGCGGCGGTGGACCCGCAGCCGGGCTTTCTCCTGTCGGCCCAGCCCTGCCGCCCGACCAGTCGGGGCGAGGTGGCGCTGTCCTCGCCGGACCCAAGGGCCGCGCCGACGATCCGCCCCAACTCTCTGTCGACGGACCACGATCAGGCCATGGCGGTCGAGGCCGGCCGCGCGCTGCAACGCCTGGCGCAGACGCCGGCGATCCGCGCGGTCACGCGCGCGCGCCCGTCGCCCGATCCCATCGCGATGGACGATGCCGCGCTGTTGGAAGACTTCCGCGCGCGCGCCTCCACCGTCTTTCACCCCAGCTGCACCTGCCGCATGGGACGCGACGCGACGACGTCCGCGCTCGACCCGCGCCTTCGGGTGCATGGCGCGCGCGGCCTGCGCGTCGTGGACGCTTCGGCCTTTCCCAGCGTGACGTCCGGCAATACCAACGCGCCCGTGATGATGCTGGCCGCCCGCGCGGCCGAGCTGATCCTGGAAGACGCAGCGCAGGGACCGCCATGAAGCTGGACAGCCTCGAGACCTTCGTCGTCGGCAACCCGCCGCCGCGCCATGGCGGTCGCTACTTTATCTTCGTGCGCCTGCGCACCGCCTGCGGCGTCACCGGCGTGGGCGAGATCTACAACGCCACCTTCGGCCCCGATCTGTGCGCCGCCATGGCGCGGGAGATGTTCGGCCGCTGGTTCTGCGGGCGCGACCCGCACCATATCGAGCGCATGTGGCGCATGGCCTACGGCGCCGGCTACACCATGCGTCCGGACGTGACCGTCATGGGCGTGCTCAGCGGGCTGGAAATGGCTTGCTGGGACATCATCGGCAAGGCGGCCGACCAGCCGGTGCACCAGCTTCTGGGCGGCCGGGTGCAGGACCGGCTGCGCAGCTACACCTACCTTTATCCGCCCGAGGGCGACGTCTATCCGGACCCCGACGGGCCCAACGTCTACAACGACCCCGACCATGCGGCGGAGGCGGCGGCGCGCGCGGTGGCGCTCGGCTTCACGGCGGTCAAGTTCGATCCGGCCGGGCCCTACACGATCTACGACGGCCATCAGCCGCGGCTGGAGGATCTCGACCGATCCGAAGCCTTCTGCCGCCGCATCCGCGAGGCGGTGGGGGACCGCGCCGATCTGCTCTTCGGCACCCATGGCCAGTTCTCCGTCTCTGGGGCCAAGCGCATGGCGCGGCGCATCGAACCCTATGACCCCCTTTGGTTCGAAGAGCCGATCCCGCCCGAAAACCCCGCGGACATGGCCGAGGTGGCGCGCGCCACCGCCGTGCCCGTGGCGACGGGCGAGCGGCTGTGCACCAAGCACGAATTCGCCCGGGTGCTGGAGGCGGGCGCCGCCTCCATCCTGCAGATGAACCTGGGCCGGGTCGGGGGGCTGCTGGAGGCGAAGAAGATCGCGTCCATGGCCGAGACGCGGCAGGCGCAGATCGCGCCGCACCTCTACTGCGGGCCCGTCGTGGCGGCGGCAAACATCCAGCTTGCCGCGTGCAGCCCGAACTTTCTGATCCTGGAGTCCATCGGCCGGTTCGACGGGCCGCTGATGCAATTCCTCTCCACGCCCCTGCGTTGGGAGGACGGCTACGTCATCCCCTCCGATGCGCCGGGTCTCGGCGTGGAACTGAACGACGAGGCCATCGCCGCGCATCCCTACGAGGATGATGCGCTGCATCTGAGCCTTGCGCCCGATCCGGTCCTGCCGTGACCGCGCCCGCGAAAGGCTCTCCCATGCCCAATACAGCGCAGCACTACATCGACGGCGCCTGGGTCGATCCGGTCGCGCCGCGCCCGTTCCGCATCCTCGATCCGGCGCTGAACGCGCCGGTGGGCGAGGTTGCGCTGGGCGACGCGGCGGACGTCGATGCCGCGGTCGCCGCCGCGCGCCGGGCGTTCGATGGCTGGTCGCGCAGCGCCAAGCTGGACCGGCTGGAGGCGCTGCGGCGGCTCGAGCAGGCCTTCGCCGCGCGGCTGGAGGAGATGGCGCAGGCCATTTCCACCGAGATGGGCGCGCCCCTGACCATGGCACGGGAGGAGCAGGCGCAATGCGGCGTCGACAACCTGCGCAGCTTCATCGACGAGCTGGAGGCGCATGAGACCGTGGAAACGCTGCCCGGCGGCGACGTGGTCCTGCGCGAGCCCATCGGCGTCTGCGGCCTCGTCACGCCCTGGAACTGGCCGGTCAACCAGATCGCGCTGAAGGTCGCGCCCGCCATCGCCGCGGGCTGCGCCTGCGTGCTCAAGCCGTCGGAGCACACCCCTCTCTCCGCCGCGCTCTTCGCGCAGATCGTGGACGAGGCCGGCCTGCCGCCCGGCGTCTTCAACCTGGTGCAGGGCGACGGCGAAACGGTGGGCGAGGCGATGTCGCGCCATCCCGGCATCGACATGATGTCCTTCACCGGGTCCACCCGCGCGGGCGTTCTGGTGTCCAGGGCCGCGGCGGAGACGGTCAAGCGCGTGACGCTGGAGTTGGGCGGCAAATCGCCCAACCTCGTCTTCGCCGATGCGGATCTGGAGGCGCGGGTTCCCGCCTCCGTCGCGGAGTGCTTCCACAACTCCGGCCAATCGTGCAATGCGCCGACCCGCCTGCTGGTGGAGCGCGCATGCTACGATCGCGTGCTGGCGCTGGCGGCGCAGGCCTGCGCGGATCAGGCCGTGGGCGACCCGGCGCGGGAGGGCGGCCATATCGGCCCGCTTTTCGACGAGATCCAGTATGAGCGGGTGCAGGCGCTGATCCGGGCCGGCCTGAACGAGGGGGCCCGACTGCTGGCCGGCGGGCCGGGCAAGCCGGAGGGGCTGGAGCAGGGCTGGTATGCACGGCCGACGATCTTCGCCGACGTCTCCAACGACATGCGCATCGCACGGGAGGAGGTGTTCGGCCCCGTTCTGGTCATCATCCCCTTCGAAACGGAGGAGGAGGCCATCGCCCTCGCCAACGACACCGACTACGGCCTCGCCGCCTACCTGCAGACCGGCGACGCCGCGCGGGCGGAGCGTGTGACCGCACGGCTGCGGGCCGGGCAGGTGACGGTGAACGGCAACGCGCCCGGCTATCTGGCGCCCTTCGGCGGCTACAAGCGCTCCGGGAACGGACGCGAGGGCGGGCGCTTCGGCCTCGAAGACTACCAGGAGATCAAGGTGCGCGGACCCTTCTTCGCGGGCTGACGTCCGTAGTGCTGTTCAGCTGGGCGTCGCGCCCAGCCGCCCTGGCGGGACGATGGCCCCGTGTGCGCCGCACAGGTCTGCCAGACGCCAAGCAAGCGCCTGGTTGCTGCTGAACACGGGCTTGCCCAACGCCGCCTCCACCTCCTCGATGATGTCGAAGGTGCGCAGGTTGGTGCAGGACAGGAGCACGCCGTCCACGTCCTCGCGCCGCCCCAGCTGCAGGGCCGCCTCGCGGGTGGAGGCCGGGTCGATCCGCGCCACGCGCGTTTCCACCCGCTCTTCGAAGGAGCCGAAGGCGACCGTTTCCACCCCCCGCTCGCGCAGCGCCTCGCGCAGGGGCGCGGCGACCGGTGCGATGTAGGGAGAGATCAGGGCGATGCGGCGCACGTTCAGCGCGGCAAGAGCCTCGGTAAGGGCCGACAGCGGCTCCGTCACCGCCCTCGCATCCGTTGCGCCTCGCACCAGTTCGGCGATGCGCGCCGTGCCGATCTGCATGGAGCCGGAGGTGCAGGCGTAACCCACGGCGTCGAACGCGACCGAAGGAGGCAGCAGCGCGGCGGCGGCCGGCAGCGCCGCCTCCATCGCGGCGAGCGTTTCGGGCGTCACCTCCTCGCCGCTGGGAATGCGCGTGACGAACAGCGCCACGTCGTCTGAGCGGATCATGCGGCGCAGCTCATGCTCCACCGTTTCGTCCGGCTGAAGGGCGATCAGGCCGATCCGGGCGCGGCGGCCGATCTGCTCGGTCAGCGCATAGGGCAGGCGGTCGCTCATGGCTCACTCCAGGGTCGGCAGGCTCGCGGGCGCGCGGGGAGACAGCATCTCCGCCCCGCCAGCACGCAGAACGATGTTCTCTTCATGCACCATCAGCCGTCCGGGCGAGACCTGCAGCCCCGGTTCGATGGTCAGGACCATGCCGTCGCGCAGCGGCGTGCGGTCGGCGGGCAGCAGCGAGGGCGGCTCGGTCAGCTGCAGACCGAGACCGTGGCCCAGCCGCCCCGCGCCTGGGTCGTATCCGGCCGCGGCGATGACGGCGGCTATGGCGGCGTGAACGTCGCAGGCGCGCGCGCCCGGCCGTGCCGCTTCGATTCCGGCCTCGGTCGCAGCGAAAAGGACGTCGTAGGCGCGGCGCACGTCGTCCTCGGCCCGGCGAACGGCGTAGTTGCGGTCGTAGTCGCAAAAGTATCCGGCCCGCACCGCGCCCGTGTCGAGCATCAACACGTCCCCCGTCTGCAAGGGGCGAGATGCGGCGGGAGAGATCACGTCCGCGTAGCCCCCGGGTCCCGCGCCGCCGGCGAGATAGCTCACCCAGTCCGCCCCCTCCTCCAGGCAGGCCCGCTGGAAGTCGCGAAAGACCGCGTCGAGGGGGCGGCCCGTTGCGGCGAACTCCGGCACGCGGTCGAAGGCGGCGCCGGCCGCCGCGCAGGCCGCGCGGACGCGCTCCACCTCCGCCGCGGATTTCACCTCGCGCGCGCGGCGGACCGCAGGCGTGGCGTCCACCACCGCCCTGGGCGCGATCTCGGCGCGCAGACGGTCGAAGTCGGACCAAGGCATGCGCAGATGCGTCTCATGGCCCAGCGGCACGCCCAGGCGCCCGTTCGCCGGCATCGCCTCGCGCAGCGTCGCGGCGAGCAGAGAGACGCCGTCGTCCTCGGGCGCCGGCGCGTCCCAGGTTCGGATGTCCTCGACCCATGTGTGAGCCATCAGCGCCGCGCCGATGGCCGGGATGACGGCGATGGGCGCGGCCTGCGCCGGCAGGATCAGGAACCAGGGGCGCGTGGGGCTTTCCCAGAACCGCGTCGTGAAGCCGGAGGCGTAGGCGATGTCGGCGGGCGTGGTCAGCAGCAGCGCGTCGATCTCCGCCGTCGCCATGCCCGACTGCAGCGCGGCGGCGCGGCGCGCGAACTCGGCCGGCGGGAAGCCCGACGGGCAGCTCACGCCTCCGGCCCCTCGGTCACGAAGGCCAGCGCGCGGCTCTCCTGGGTCAGCCCCAGCGTTTCACGCAGCGGACCGGCGCTCAGCAATGCGGCGACGCCGGCGGCGCCCGACGGCGTGGTCTGCACCCCCGCTTCGCGCAGGATCGAGACGGCGTGCGCGGCCTCCTCCTCCGCCACGGTCGCGAACACGTCCGCGTCGCGCGCCAAGCCGTTCAGCGCGATCAGCGACGGCGTCTTGCAGTCGAGCCGGCCCATGGCACTGACCGGCCCTTCGGCATCGACGATGCGGCCCGCAAGCACGCTTTGCAGCAGGGCCGGCGCCGCCTCCGGCTCCACGACGACAACGAGGGGGGCGTCGCCCCAGCGGGCGCGGACATGGGCTGCCACGGCGGCGGCCATGCCGCCGACGCCCGCCTGCACGACGACATGGGTGGGCGGCGCGCCGATCCGGTCCGCCGCCTCGGCCGCCATCTGCAGATAGCCCTCCATCACCCGACGCGCGGGGGCCGCGTAGCCGGGCCAGGAGCTGTCGGAGAGCAGGGTCCAGCCCTGCGTCTCGGCGGTCTCGGCCGCGGCGGCCATGCTCTGCTCGTAGATCTCGCCGGCCCGTTCCACCCGCGCGCCGCGGGCGCGCAGACGTTCGGCGAAGGCCTTGGGGACGGAGGCGGCGAGGTAGATGACCGCCTGCGCGCCGAAGACGCGGGCCCCTGCCGCGACCGAAAGGCCATGGTTGCCCGCGCTCGCGGTCGCATAGGTGCGGCCCGCCAGCGCGGTCGACCAGTCCTCCGTTCCGCTCGCCGCCCGCGCCGCCTGCGCGTCGCACGCGATGGCATAGGCCGCCCCCAAGGCCTTGAAGCTGCCGAGGCCCATGCGCGGGCTTTCGTCCTTGAGCCGGAGCGCGGCGATGCCAGCGCGTCGCGCCAGCGCGGGCGCGTCGCGCAACGGCGTTTCCGCCGCCGCCGGACACAGCGCGAGCAGCGCGGCGACCGCCCCCGCGTCGCGGCTGGGCAGCAGGTCCGTATCGGCAGGGACCGGAGAGAGGCCCACGCCCCGGCGGTGGTTCTTGACCGCGATCATGCCGCTCTCCCCCGCGCAGGCCGGGCCGCCGCGGCGGCCTCGCCCGACCCTCCTAGGACGGCCGCGAAAGCGCAAGCGGCCGCGCGCGGGGCGGCGCCGTCCGCCTCAGGCCCAGCCGAGCGCCTTCAGCGCCTCGCCGTCGTTCCAGATCTTGGTCATGCGCTTGACCTTCCCGTCGGCGAACTCGATGGCATAGACGTAGTCGGAGGCCGCGGCCTTGCCGGTCGGCGCCATCGGGCCGCCCTCGGCCGTGTGGGTGCCGTGAAACACCGCATAGGCCAGGACGACCGAACGCGCCTCGTCCGCGGCGAAGCCCTTCATCTCGTAGCGGCCGTCGGGCAGGGGCGTCAGCAGGCCCTTCATCCACTCCGCATAGGCCTCGAGCGTCGTGATCTCGGCCAGCGCCGGCGCCTGGCAGGCGAAGCCGGCGTCGGCGGCGCAGTAGGGCGCGCAGCCCTCCCAGCCCTTGCCGGTTTCGCAAGCGTCGAAAAAGGCCATGGCGGTGTCGGTCATGCTCATCGCGGCGTCCCTTCGTATGGCGTTCGAGCGTCGGGCGTCTAGCGCGGCGGAGGCAGGATCCGACGCGCCCGACGCGGATGCGCGGGAGCATGCGCCAAAATTCCTCGGCGCCAAAGCCAATAGATGAATGCCCGCGGATCGACGGCGGGCGCGGCGCGCCGATGGGCCCCGCGTCTCGCCTCACGCTTGGATCGTCGCCGCAGGGCGACGCGGTCACCAGGCGGCGACCGCGGTCCAGAGCGTTTCGACGCTCAGATCGTCCTTGGGCAGGTAATAGGCGGCGCCGGCGACGAAGGACTCCGCGGCCGCCTGCTCGCTGTCGTGTCCGGTCAGCAGGACGATGGGCAGGTTCGGCCGCATCTCCCGCAGGCGGGCCAGAACGTCCAGCCCGTCTTCGCCGTCCAGGCGCAGGTCCAGCAGAACCACGTCGAATGCCTGCCGCTCGGCCTGGGGAAGTCCGTCGCGTCCGCCCTCGCAGGCGGTGATGCGGACGTCGGGTTTCGCCTGCTTGAGCAGGTCGCACAGCATTTCCCGATCCTCGGGGCTGTCGTCGATCACGAGTATCTCGGTCATGCCAGTCTCGGGAGCACCACGATCTTGAACCAATAGTCGCGCAGCCGCGCGATGGCGGTGAGGAAGCCATTGAGATTCACAGGCTTCACCACGTAGCTGTTCGCGCCGGCGTCGTAGCAGCGATCGATGTCGGCCTGATCGCCGGAGCTGGTCATCACCACCACCGGCATCTTGCGCATCGACTCATCCGACTTGATTTCCGACAGCACGTCGCGACCGTCGAGGCCGGGCATGTTCAGGTCGAGCAGGACCAGGCCCGGCAGCTCATGGGTCGCGTCGGCATGCGCGCCCTGCTTGCGCAGATAGGCGAGCGCATCGTCGCCCGTCTCGCACCACTTGATGGGGTTGGCGATGTTGCTGTCC
>JBCBYE010000040.1:0-13521 GCA_039816075.1 Pseudomonadota bacterium
GAGTTCAGACGTGTGTTTCCGATCTGTCTTCGTGAAGACGGAGGTGAGGTTGGTGCGGATCAGCCGCTCGAAATCCTCCGGGGCGAAGTCTTCCAGCGGCGTGCGGTGCTGCATGCCGGCGTTGTTGACGAGGATGTCGATGGGGCCCGTCGCGGCCTCGAACCCGTCCACGGCCGCGCGCGCGGCGGCATGGTCCGTCACGTCGAAGGGCAGGGCGGCGGCGCCCAGGGCCTCGGCCGCGGCGGAGAGCTTGGCGGCGTCGCGGCCGTTCAGCACCACCTCGGCGCCGGCGGCCTTCAGCCCCTCGGCCAGCGTCGCGCCTATGCCCTGGCTGGAGCCGGTGATCAACGCGCGTTTGCCGGTCAGATCGAACAGCGCCGCGGACATGGCGACCCCTTTCCCTTGCTTGCGAGCCTGTCGGGCGGGGTATACGTTATCGATAACATCCGCAAGCGGACGGGCCCCGGCGCGTCGCCCCGCGGCCCGGCAGCGGAGGTCCCGTCATGAAAGCCCTGGTGATCCACGCCCCCAAGGATCTGCGCCTTGAGGAGCGGGAGGCGCCCGCGCCCGGACCGGGCCAGGTCTGCGTCCGGCTGGCGGCCGGCGGGGTCTGCGGGTCGGACCTGCACTACTACCACCACGGCGGTTTCGGCACGGTGCGCCTGCGCGAGCCGATGATCCTGGGCCACGAGGTCTCGGGCCATGTGGCGGCGCTGGGCGAGGGCGTGACGGGGCTGAGCCTCGGCGATCTGGTGGCGGTGTCGCCCTCGCGCCCCTGCGGGACGTGCCGGCACTGCCGCGAGGGGCGGCGGAACCATTGCGAAAACATGCGCTTCTACGGCTCCGCCATGCCGTTCCCGCACATCCAGGGCGCGTTCCGCGAAGTGCTGGCGGCGGACGCCGAGCAGTGCGTGCGCGCCGAAGGGCTGAGCGCGGGGGAGGCGGCCATGGCCGAACCGCTGGCCGTCTGCCTGCATGCGGCCCGCCGCGCGGGGGAGCTTTTGGGCAAGCGCGTGCTGGTCACCGGCTGCGGGCCCATCGGGCTGCTCTGCGTCCTTGCGGCTCGACGCGCCGGCGCGGCGGAGATCGTCGCGACGGATCTGGCCCCGGCCGCCGTGGCGCAGGCCCGCGCCGCCGGCGCCGACGCCGCGTTGAACATGGCGGAGGCGCCCCAGGCGCTGGCCCCCTATTCGGTCGGCAAGGGTCATTTCGACGTGCTGTTCGAGGCCACCGGCGTCGCCGCCGCGCTCTGCGGCGCCATTCCCGCCCTGCGGCCTCGCGGCGTGATCGTGCAGCTGGGGCTGGGCGGCGACATGACCCTGCCGGTGCAGGCCATGACCGCCAAGGAGCTGGACCTGCGCGGCTCCTTCCGCTTTCACGAAGAGTTCGAGACGGCCGTCGCCCTGATGCGCGGCGGGCTGATCGACGTGCGCCCGCTGATCACCCACACCCTGCCGCTGGACCGGGCCGAGGAGGCGTTCCGCGTGGCCTCGGACCGCAGCCAGGCCACCAAGGCGCAGATCGCCTTCGCCTGATCGGATCACGGAGCCCGCCGCCATGTCGTTCTTCGTCGCCGACGATCCCGTCTTCGAGACCTTCGTGCTGGGCAATGCGCCGCTCAAGCGCCTGGCCACCGGGTTCGATTGGGTGGAGGGGCCGGTCTGGTTCGGCGACGCCGACTGCCTGCTGTTTTCGGACATTCCCAGCGACCGCATCCTGCGCTGGAACGCCGAGACGGGCGTGTCGACCTACCGGGCGCCGTCCCGCTTCGCCAACGGTCACACGCGCGACCGGCAGGGCCGGCTGGTGAGCTGCGAGCATGGCGGACGACGCGTGACACGGACCGAACATGACGGGCAGGTGACGGTCCTGGCGGACGGCTGGAACGGCAGGCGGTTCAACGCGCCCAACGACGTGGTGGTCAGCGCCGACGGCGCCGTCTGGTTCACCGATCCGCACTACGGATTGAAGACCGATTACGAGGGTCATCGGGCGGAGCAGGAGCTGCCCTGCAACGTCTATCGCCTGTCGCCCCGCGGCGAGCTGTCGGTCGTCGCCGACGATTTCGCCTGCCCCAACGGCCTGGCGTTCAGCCCCGACGAACGGCGGCTCTACATCGCCGATACGGGGCGCATGTTCGGGAACGATCCGACCCATATCCGCGTCTTCGACGTGGGCGAGGACGGGGCGCTGAGCGGCGGCGAGGTGTTCCATTCGATCTCGCCCGGCGTCGCCGACGGCATGCGCTGCGACGAGGACGGGAACCTGTGGTCCTCGGCCGCCGACGGCGTGCACTGCCTGGCGCCGGACGGGCGGCGGCTGGGGCGCATTCTGGTGCCCGAGACGGTGTCGAATCTGTGCTTCGGCGGCCGCGCGCGGCATCGTCTGTTCATCACCGCCACGACTTCGATCTACGCGGTGTCGCTGAATCGCCGCGGCGCGGCCTGACCGCGGCGACGCGGCGGTCCTGCGGGGGCTAGGCGGCCCCGGGCGTCTGTGGCTTGATCGCGCGAGGCCGTGCGTCCCGTCCGGCTTCAGCGAGGCGCCCCATGTCCGATGCTTCCGATACGTCCGCCGCGACCTTCGAGACATGGGAGCGCCGCCTTCACGCCTTCGCCGCGCTCGCCGATCCGGCGGCGGCGCGAGGCGGATCCGGTTCGCTCGGGGGCCTGCGCGTGGGCGTCAAGGACATCATCGACGTGGCGGGCCTGCCCACGCGCAACGGCAGCGCCGCCTGCGCCGACGCGCCGCCGGCGGCGCAAGACGCGCCGGCCGTCGCCGCCCTGCGCGCGGCGGGGGCCGCCATCCTCGGCAAGACCGTGACCACCGAATTCGCCTTCACCGACCCCACCGACTGCCGCAATCCCCATGACCTGTCGCGCAGCCCCGGCGGCTCCAGCAGCGGATCGGGCGCGGCGGTCGGCGCGGGGCTGGTGGAGGTCGCGCTGGGCACGCAGACGGCCGGCTCGCTGTGCCGGCCCGCGGCCTATTGCGGGGCGGTTGGGCTGAAGCCCTCCTACGGGTCGATCCCGACGGAGGGGGTGACGCCGCTCGCGCCCAGTTTCGACACGGTGGGGATCATCGCGCGGTCGGTGGAAACGGCTGGCCGCGCCTTCGCCGCGATGTCCCCCGGGTTCGATGCGGGCGCCGCCAAGGCGCCGCAGGACTGCGTCGTCGCCCCCTTGCTGCTCGACCCCGCCACGCCGGCCTCGGCCGAGACCCTGGCGGCGTTCGATGCGGCGCAGGCGGCGCTTTTGGGGATCGCGCGGGCCGGCGCGCCGCCGCGCCTCGGCTTCGACGTGGCGGCGGTGGTCGCCGACCACCGGGTGGTGATGAACCGCGAGGCGTTCGTCGCCCATGGCGCGATGCTGGACGACGCGCGCGGCGCGCGGCTGCGTCCCAAATTCGCCGCCGGCCTGCGCGGCGGCGCCGACGTGACCCCGGCGTCGGCGGCCGCGGCGGCCGAGCGCCTGGCGCAGGCGCGCGCCGCGTTCTGGGACGCGGCCGAGGGGCTGGACGCGATCCTCACCCTTCCCGTGCCGGACGGGGCGCCGAAGATCGACGGCACCACGGGGTTTCAGGATTGGCTGACGCCCTGGACGGTGTTCCGCGGCCCCCTGATCGCGCTGCCCTGGGGGCGCGACGGGCTGGGGCGCCCCCGGTCGGTCATGCTGGCCGGGCGGCCGGGCGGGGAGGCGACGTTGCTGACGCTGGCCGAGGCTCTGCAGGCGGCGTCCCCGCCGCTGCCCCGACCGCGCCTGCCCGCGGACTGATCAGCCGCGCAGGCGCACGATGGCGTCGACCTCGACCGAAGCGTTGCCGGGCAGGCCCGACACCCCGACGGCCGTGCGCGCGTGCCAGCCCGCCGCGCCGAAGAGGTCGATGAACAGCTCCGTCGCCCCGTCGATGACCGCGGGGCTGGCCGGAAACCCGGAGCCGCAGTTCACGAAGCCGCCCAGGCGCAGCACGCAGTCGACGCGGTCCAGGTCGCCCTCGCAGGCCTCTCGCAGGCGGTGGAGCAGGTTCAGCGCGCAGATGCGGGCGGCGGCGCGGCCGGTCTCGATCCCCTCGGGCGAGTTCGGCACGGGCCCCTCATGGGTCACGGCCCCGTCCCATTCGCAGATCTGGCCCGAGAGGTAGACGGTCGTCCCGTCCTTGCGGAACGGCAGGAAGCGCCCGCGCGGCGTCCAGTCCGGCGGCAGCTGCAGCCCCATCTCGGCCAGGCGACGCTCCGCGAGGGACGTCATGAGCTCCTCCGCCCTGCGCCGCTCATGCCGGCTCCTTGGCGAGGAACGCCCGCCAATCGCCCAGATGCGTGATGTCGGTCGCGTCGCGGGCGCCCTCGGCCTCGCAGATGAAGCCCTTGACCCAGGCGCCGTCCGACAGCTCCACCGAGCCGATGCCCAGCGGCGCGGGAATGCCCTGCATGAAGGCGCCCAGCGCGGTTTTCGGCAGCGCCCAGACCTCCAGCGCCACGGCGCCGCCGCCCTCGGCGCGGACCAGGCCCGGCCGCTCCGGCGGACCGCCGGGCAGGGCGTAGAAGCGGTAGCGGGGCGCGGTCCGGGCGGCGCGCACGAAGCGCGCGCCCAGATCGGTGAGCTGCCGGTTCAGGGGCAGGCCCTTCATATGGGCCCCGCAGACGGCCAGCTCGATCTCGTCCGACGGCGCGGCGGGCAGCGGGGGCGGCGGCGGCACCGGATGGGGCGTGGCGCCCATGACGCGGTCGCAGTCGGCCTCCAGCGTGCGGGCGAGCGAGGCGACGGCCGCATCCTGCCCTGCCGGGGCCAGCAGCGTGACGCTGCCCGGCCGCCCATCCGTCCGCGGCGCGGTGGGCACGGCGATGCCGCACATGTCCAGCAGGTTCACGAAGTTGGTGTAGGTCCCGAGGTTGGAGTTGGGCCCGACGGGGTCCGCCTCCAGATCCGCCACGGTGTAGAAGGTCGGGATCGTCGGCACGCAGAGCATGTCGACGGAGGCGAGCATGGGCGCCGCCGCGCGCTTGAGGTCGGCGAGGCGGTAGAGGCCGCGGAAGGCGTCGGCGGCGGACATGCCCTCGGCCGCCGAGATGATTTGGCGCGTGACCGGATGGACCGCGCCGGGGTCTTCGGCCAGCAGCGCCTCGATCACCGTGTAACGCTCCGCCACCCAGGCGCCCTGGTAGAGCAGGCGCGCCACGGCGAAGAGCGGTTCGAAATCCACCGGCACGATGGCCGCGCCGCCGGCGGACAGCCGGTCCAGGTCGCGCACGAAGGCAGCGGCCTGCATGTCGTCGCCGAACACCTCCAGCGACGCGGCGTCGGGACCGCCGATCCGCAGGCCGGGCGCCGGCGCGCTCAACGGCGCAGGGGCGAAGGGCCGAGCGTAGGCATCCGCCGCGTCGTAGCCGCTCGCGACCTCGAACGCCGCATAGGCATCGTCCACCGTCAGCGCGAAGAGGGAGATCGTGTCGAGCGTGCGGCAGGCCGGCACCACGCCGGTGGCGGACAGCGCGCCGAGGCTGGGCTTCAGCCCCACGATGTTGTTCAGCGCCGCCGGCACCCGCCCGGACCCGGCCGTGTCCGTGCCCAGCGAGAAGGCGACCGCGCCGTGCCCCACCACGACGCCCGACCCGCCGGAGGAGCCGCCGGGCACGATCGCCGGGTCCACCGCATTGCGCGGCGCGCCGTAGGGGGAGCGCACGCCCACCAATCCGGTCGCGAACTGGTCCAGGTTGGTCTTGCCGATCAGCAGCGCGCCGGCGGCGCGCAGACGGGCCGCCACGAACGCGTCCGCGTCCGGCGTGAAGGCATAGGCGGGGCAGCCGGCGGTGGTCTCGATCCCCGCCGCGTCGATGTTGTCCTTGGCGGCGAAGGGAAGACCCCATAGCGGTCGGGCCGGGTCGTAGGGGCCCAGCGCGGCGGCCTCCGCCCGCACCTCCGCCCGGTCGCGCAGATGGATGAAGATCGCCGGATCGTCGATGGCGTCGAGCCGGGCGAAAACCTCGTCCACGACCGCCTCGGCGCTCAGCCCCGCGGCATAGGCGCCGCGCAGGGCGTCGAAGGTGAAGGGCAGGTCGCTGGGCGTCGGCGGCATCAGGCGGCTCCGGTCATCTCGGGGTCTTTGCGCCGCTCCGGCGGCGCGGGGGCGGCGGCCAGCAGCGCCCGCGTGTAGGGGCTCTGCGGCGCGGCCATGACGCGGGCGGCGGGCCCCTGCTCGACGATCTCGCCGTCCTTCATGACGATGACGTGGTCGCACAGCAGGCGCACCACGTGAAGATCGTGGCTGACGAACAGGTAGGTCATCCCCAGCTTGGCCCGCAGGTCCACCAGCAGGTTCAGCACGACCGCCTGGATGGAAACGTCGAGCGCGGCCGTCGGCTCGTCGAGGATCAGGAACTTCGGCTCCAGCGCGATGGCCCGCGCGATGCCCACGCGCGCCTTCTGGCCGCCCGACAGCTGGTGCGGAAACCGGTCCAGCAGCGGCAGGGGCAGGCCGACCAGGCCCGCCAGCTCCTCGATCCGCGCGGTCAGCGCCGCGCCGCGCATCCCGCCGAGGCGGCGCAGCGGCTCGGCGATGGTCTGGCGCGACGTGTGACGGGGGTTGAGGCTGTCGGCGGCGTCCTGGAACACCATCTGGATGGCGGCGCGGCGCGGGTTGCGGGCGAAGCGGGCGGCCGGCATCGCGCCGATGTCCTCGCCGTCGAACAGCACCTGGCCCTCGGTCGGGTCCAGCAGGCGCACGAGGATCTCGGACGTGGTGGACTTGCCGCAGCCGCTTTCGCCGACCAGTCCGACGCTCTGCCCCTTCAGGATGTCGAAGGAGATGCCCTTGACCGCGTGCACCGGGCCGGACTTGCCCTGGTAGGTCTTGCGCAGGCCGCGCACCTGCACCAGCGGGCGGTCCTCGACCGCATGGTCGGGCATGGGGCTGCGGTCTTCGGGCGGCAGCAGGCTGCGGATGCTCTCGCCGGCGCGGGGCGTGGCGTCCACCAGCTTGCGGCTGTAGGGGTGCCGCGGCGCGCTGAAGAGGTCGGCGGGGTCGCCCTGCTCGACGATCTCGCCGTCCTTCATGACCATGATGCGGTCGCAGTACTGCGCGGCGAGGCCCAGGTCGTGGGTGATGAGAAGGCTGCTCATCTCCCGCTCCCGGATCAGGTCGCGGACGAGGTCCATCACCGCCTTCTGCGTGGTGATGTCGAGGCCGGTCGTGGGCTCGTCGGCGATCAGCACGCGCGGGTCGCAGGCCAGCGCGATGGCGCAGACGATGCGCTGGCACATGCCGCCCGACAGCTCGAAGGGATAGGCGTCGTAGCGCGCCTCCGCGTCCTTGATGCGCACGGCCTCCAGCGCCGCGATGGCCTTGGCGCGGGCGGTCTCGCGCGTGGCGGCGGCGTGCCGGCGCAGCACGTCCTCGATCTGGTGGCCGACCTTGCGGATCGGGTTGAGCGCGGCGCGCGGGTTCTGGAAGATCATGGAGATCTCACGGCCCCGGATGTCGCGCATGTCCCGCTCCGAGGCGCGGCGCAGGTCCACGCCGGAATAGACCGCGTCGCCCGCCTTGATCACGCCGCCCGCATCGAGGATGCGCATCAGCGCGTAGGACGTGACGGATTTGCCCGAGCCGCTTTCGCCGACGATGCCGAGGATCTCTCCCCTCGCCAGATCGAAACTGACGCCGCGCACGGCGTTCACCTCGCCCCGGCGGGTCTGGAAGGCGACGGCGAGGTTCTTGACGCTGAGCATCGGCTCAGGTCCGCTTGCGCGGGTCGACCATGTCGCGCAGCCCGTCGCCCAGAAGGTTGAAGGTGAAAACGGCCATCATCAGCCACAGGCCCGGAAACACCGCCAGCCACCACTCGCCCGAGACGATGAAGTTCGCGCCCTCGGCCACCATGATCCCCCATTCCGGCGTCGGCGGGCGCACGCCGAGGCCGATGAACGACAGGCCCGCGGCGTTCAGGATCGCCCAACCCAGGTTCAGCGACACCTGCACCATCATCGGCGGCAGCGCGTTGGGAAAGATGTGCATGGCCAGCACGCGCAGGTCCGAATTGCCGGCCAGCTTGGCGGCCCGCGCGAAGCCGGCGTCGCGGCGGATGTTGACCTCCGCCCGCACGAGGCGCGCGTAGAAGGGCGTGTTGATGATGGCGGTGGCGTAGATGATGTTCTCGATCGTGTTGCCCAGCGCCGCGACGATGCCCATGGCCAGCACGAACAGCGGGAAGGCCATGATCGTGTCGAGGATCCGGTTCAGCACGATGTCGAGCCAGCCGCCCCAATACCCCGCCGCCGCGCCCAGCGCCGAGCCGACGACGAAGGACATGGCGACCGCGAGGACCGAGATCGTCAGGTCCAGCCGCGTCGCAACGATCACGCGGGAGAAGACGTCGCGCCCGATATTGTCCGTGCCGAACCAGTGCTGGGTCGAGGGCGGCTGCAACGCGTTGGAGGCGTTGGTCAGCAGCGGGTCATAAGGGACCAACAGCGGCCCGAAGAGCGCGCAGATCAGCAGAAACCCCAGCATCGCGAAGGCGATCAGCGTGACGGGGTTGGAGCGCAGGACGTAGACCACATGGTCCCACGGGCCCTGCCGCGGCGCCGGCGTCGCAGCGTCGGTCATTGCGAGAGAAACCCGATGCGCGGGTCGATGGCCGCGTAGAGCAGGTCGATCACCAGGTTCAACGCCACGAACAGCAGCGCCATGGTCAGCACGAAGCCCTGAACGGCGGCGTAGTCGGACACCACCAGCGCCTCCACCGCGTAGGAGCCGATGCCGGGCCAGGCGAAGACCTTTTCCACCAGCACGTTGGCGCCGAGGGCGAAGGAAAACACCATGCCCAGCGTGGTGACCACCGGCAGCAGCGCGTTGCGGAAGGCGTAGCCGTAAAGCACCTTGCGGCCCGAGAGGCCCGCGGCCCGCGCCGTGCGGATGAAGTCGGCCGACAGCGCGCTGAGCATCGCCGCGCGCGTCATGCGCGCCACCGGCGCCAGCGTGAACAGCGCCATGGTCGTCGCCGGCAGCATCAGCTGCAGGGCCGCCCCGCGCCACGTCTCCCAATCCCCGGCCAGCGCCGCGTCGATCAGGTAGAAGCCGGTCACATGGTCGGGCGAGAGATAGATGAAATCGAGCCGCCCCAGCGGCGACGGGGCCCAGCCGAGCAGGTAGTAGAGGATGTAGATCAGCAGGATGCCCGTGAAGAACGTCGGCAGCGACACGCCCGCGGTCACGACCACCCGGCACAGGTGATCGACCCACGACCCCGGGCGCGTCGCCGCCAGCACGCCCAGCGGCACCGCCACGATCACCGCCAGCAGCAGCGCCGTCAGCGTCAGCTCCAACGACGCCGGCAGCCGGGTGGCCAGATCGTCCACGACCGGCCGCCCGGTGGAGAGGGATTGCCCCAGATCCCCCCTCAGCAGGTCCCCCACATAGACGACGAACTGCTGCAGCAGGGGCTTGTCGAGCCCCATCGCCGCGCGCACCTGCGCGATCGAGGCCTCGTCGGCCGCCGCCCCGGCGAAGTAGACCGCAGGGTCGCCGGGCAGCGCGCGCGTCAGAAGAAAGCTGATCACCACGACCCCGACGACCACCGGGAACGCCTGCACGATCCGCAGGATCACGGCGCGCAGGCGCGGGCGGGCGGTCAGCATGGCTCAGACGGCCTTCAGCGGCCGCACGTCGAGCTGGCGGTGGAACCAGAACTCGTACCCCTCGGCCCCGTTGGCGGCCACGTTCAGCGCCGGCTGATACAGCGGGATCCGCGGAAGATCCTCCAGCGCGATCTCGAACATGCGCTTGATCATCGGCGCATAGGCGGGATCGTCCATGGGCATGTGCAGGCTGTCGTCGACCAGCTGCTCGATCTCTTCGTTGCGGTAGTTGGACGAGTTGAAGAGGTGCCCATCCTTGTAGGCCCAGAAGAAGTAGTAGTCGGGCGTGTTCAGCCAGCCGCCGAAGTTCTCCAGGTGCAGGGGCAGGCGTTTTTCGACCAGCACCGCGGTGCGCCAGTTGGCCCCGGGGATCTTCTCGATCGTCACCTCTATGCCGATCTTGCCCAGCGCCTCCTGCACCAGCAGGGCCGTCGGCTCCATCCACGACGCCAGGTCGGCGCTGATCGACATCGGCACCGCGAAGCCGTCGGCGTAGCCGGACTTGGCCATGTGCGCCTTCGCCTTGTCGAGGTCGGTGTAGTACTGCGTCTTGCGCGGCCAGGCGACGTCGCCGTCGGGGATCTCCGCCTCGCCGCCGTAAAGGGGCAGGCCGCGGCCGTAGGCGGCGGCCTGGAAGATGTCCTCGTAGGGCACGGCGTAGGCGATGGCCTTGCGCACGTCGGGGTCCTGGAACGGCTCGAACGCGAAGTTCGGGCACAGGCAGTGGATGCAGTTTTCGACGGGGGTGGAAAAGACGTCGAGCGTGTCGGCCAGCTCCGCCGCGTCCTTGTCGGGGATGCCGAAGGCCATCTGCACGTCGCCGCGCTCCACCAGCGCGCGCTGCGTGGCGGGGCTGGGCACTTCGCGGATGATGACGCGCTTGACGGCGGGCAGCGGGCCGCCGACCCAGTCGTCGTTGCGCTCATACACCAGCTGCTGGCCCTGGTCCCAGCGGGCGATCTTGTAGGCGCCCGACCCGGCGGGGTTCTGGTGCAGGTATTCCAGCGCCCAGGGGTCCTCTTCGGTCGCGTTGGCCTTCGCGACGACGGAATTCATGATGTAGGGCACCGGCACGGCCAGATCGGGGATCGAGAGCTTGGACGGGCGGTCCAGCTGGATCACGAAGGTCTCTTCGTCCACGGCGGCGAACTGCTCGGGACGCACGAGGCCCCCGGCCTTCATCTGCACCGACGGGAACCCGCCGACGGAGACGGCGCGGTCGAAGGACCATTTCACGTCCTCTGCCGTCACCTTGCGCCCGTCCCAGAACTTGGCGTTGGGCTTGAGCTTGAAGGTCAGGGTCAGGCCGTCCTCGGACGTCTCCCAGCTTTCCGCCAGCTCCGGCTCGATCACGGTGTAGTCGTAGGAATAGCCGCCGCCGATCGCCTCCTTGGTGCCGAAGGACAGCAGGCGGTCGTAGGCGTTGACGCCCACCTGGTAGGAGGCGCGCGAGGTGCCGGAGCGGTGCAGGTCCAGCGAGTTGATCGTCTGGCCCGTGACCACCACCAGCGTGTCGCCGCCCGCCGCGCTCGCCGGCAGCGCCTTGAGGAACGGCAGCACCGAGGCGCCGGCCGCGCCCATCTTCAGAAAATCGCGTCGCGAAGTCGTGTCGGTCATGTCCTGGCCCTTCTCCCGCCGGTGCGGCGTTCAATCTCCGTCGATTGAGCGAAAGGCTGCGTCGAATTGGCGTTCGCAACTACTGCTATAAACTCACAACTCCGTTGCAATTTTTGCAGCGCAGCGGAGAATGCCGCGCAGCATGAGATACTTGCGAACCTTCGAGCTGATCGAGGCCGTGGTGCGCGCCGGCTCCATCCGGCGCGCGGCCGAGGACACGAATCTCACCGCCTCGGCGCTGAACCGGCGCATCCAGGCGTTCGAGCAGGAGTTCGGCTGGCCGATCTTCGAACGGCTGCCCCGCGGCATGCGCCTGAACCCGGCGGGCGAGCTTCTGATGCAGCATATCCGGTCCCACCGCACCGACCTGACGCGGGTGCAAAGCCAGGTGGCCGATCTGGCGGGCGAACGGCGGGGCCATGTCTCCATCGCCTGCTCGCAGGCGCTGCTGCCCTACTTTCTGCCCGAACAGATCGCGCTCTATCGTTCCGCCCATCCCGGTGTGACGTTCTCGGTCAACGTGCGCGACCGGGTGCAGGCGGAACGCGACCTCGCCTCGTTCAGCAGCGATCTCGCCCTGGTGTTCGAGCCGGTGCACCTGGTGGAGTTCGAGGTGCTTCACGCGCTGGAGCAGCCGGTGCACGCCGTCTTCCGCCGCGACGGCGCGCTGGCGCGCAGGTCTGATCTGCGGCTGCGCGACTGTCTGAATCATGCGCTGGCGCTGCCGGCCCAGGCCTATGGCGTGCGCCGCCTGCTGGAGCTGGCCGCAACGCGTCGCGGCCGCGCGCTGACGCCGGCGGTGGAATCGGAATCGTTCGAGCTGATCCGCCACTATGTCCTCCACGAGGATGCCGTGGGCTTTCAGATCCCCATCGGGCTGAAGCTGAGGCCGGACGATGCGCTGGACCACCGCGCCGTGTCGTCGCGCGACGTGGCGGGCGGCCAGCTGCTGCTGGGCCAGATGAAGGGCCGCGCGCTGCCCGTCGCCTCCGCCAAATTCGCCCAGCAGCTTGCGTTGGCGCTGGCGGCGCGGGCGACGGATTGAGGCGGCCCGCGCAGGCCGATCCGCGCAGGCCGATCCGGGTCGGCCGATCCGGGTCGACCGCCGAGGCTTGACAGGCTTCGCGCCGAGGAGGCTCCGGCGGAGCGTCGGTCAATGCGCCGCCGTCGGCTTGTGCGCCTCCATCATGTCGAACAGCTCCGCCGCGATGCGGGCCTGGATCAGCAGGGGCGCGGCGTCGCCGCCTTCGCAAAGCATCATGGCGTGAACGTGCAGGGCGGATCCGCCGCCGCGGCGCATCTCCTGGATCAGGGCGATGAGCCTGGCTTCGGTGTCGGTGACGACCTGACGGCAATGCGCGCAACCGGGGTTCGAAAACCGGAACGGCGACCGCCGGGCGCCGCGCAGGGCCTGCACGAGACGCAGCAGCGCCAAGGCCATGCGCGGGCCGTCGCGCAGACCATAGGCGGCGACCGACCCTTCCTGCGCCCCGATCCAGCCCTGCGAGGCGGGCGAGGCGAACGCCGTGAAGAAGCAGCGCATGATGTCGAGCGCCGAGTCCATCGCCGGGTCCAGCGGGAGGGAGGCGAGCGCGACGTCGCCCGGCTCCGATGTCGCGCCGCAGCCGTGATCCTCGCTCATGCCGAGCCCTCCCGCAGCGCGCGGTCCCGCCCGGTTCGGCGGGCGGCGTCGAGCCTGGGGATGCCCAGGGCGTCGAGATGTTCCGGCGTGGCGGTCTGGCGCGCCGGCCCGGACGATGCGGCGCGCACGGGCAGCGGGATCACGCCGGGGGGCGGAGGCGTCAGCGTCTCGCGGATCGCCTCGGCGAGTTCGGGCTTCAGCGCGACGCCGGACCGCGAGGCGATGCGGTCGAGGGCGAGCAGCTTCTTCAGGTCTTGCATGCAGGGCTCCTTGAAGACGGGGATGGCTGCACGGCGGACCCGCGTGGCTGGACGACGTCTCGAATGCATGGACGGCGGCCTCGGCGCAAGAAAGACTTACTGGTTTAGTCGGAATTGATGAGAGCCAGGTTGCGGACCGGAACCGGCGGCGCGCCTGGGGGTCGCGATGGCCGCCAAGCGATCGTCTCAGGACAGGGGCCGCTCGGCCGAACGGCATCGCAGGGCGGCCGTCGCGCCCGGCCCCGCCTCGCGCTTCGGCGCCGCAGACCCGTCGCTCCGGTCGTCGCGCAGCGCCCCGGTGATGGCGGCCAGATCGGCGGACATGGCGGCGAGCCGTAGGCGGCGATGGCCCTGGGGCGGTCCGGTCGGCGCC
>JBCBYE010000318.1:0-5557 GCA_039816075.1 Pseudomonadota bacterium
CCAGCCCTCCACCGCCACGCGGCCGCCGCGGGCGTCGATGCCCACCGCCACGCGTCCGGGATAGGCCCGCGCGGCGGCGCGCACGAAATCGGGGTCGCGCACCGCCGCGGTGCCCAGAATCACGCGCGCCACGCCGGCGGAGAGCCAGCCCTCCACCGCGGTCATGTCGCGCAGCCCGCCGCCCAGCTGCACCGGCGCCTCGACGTTTGCCAGGATCGCCTCCACCGCGCCGCGATTCTCCGCCCGCCCGGCGAACGCGCCGTCGAGATCGACCACATGGATCCAGGCGCAGCCGGCCTCGGCGAAGGCGTGGGCCTGGGCGCCTGGATCGTCGTTGAACACCGTCGCCGCGCTCATTTCGCCGCGCAGAAGGCGCACGCACTGGCCGGCTTTGAGGTCGATGGCGGGGTAGAGGATCATGGCGGGGCCTGCGGCGAAGGGCGATGACGGCGGCGGAGACGGACGACGGCGCGGGCCTTAGCCCGGCACGGACCCGGCGCCAAGCGGCCCGGCGCTTGACGTATCGGGCGGGAGCGCCGACCTATCGAGCGCAGACGGCATGGATCAGGGAGGATCGCCCATGCGCGCATTCAGCTTCGCCGCGGCCCTGGCGCTTTGCGCCGCGCCCGCGCTGGCGGACGTCGAAGGCGTCTGGAAGACGGAGTCGAACGATGAGGGGTCCTATCTCGAAGTCACGGTCGAGCCCTGCGCCGCCGATGCCGGGCTGATGTGCGGGACCATCACCAGGGCCCACTCGGGAACCGGCGAGGACGCCTCGCAGTACCCGCATCTGGGCCGCCTCATCATCATGGACATGGCGCCGGACGGTCCGAACCAGTGGGACGACGGTCGGATCTGGGCGCCCGACGACGATGAGACCTACAGCTCCAACATGGAACTCAAGGGCGACGTCCTGAACGTCGAGGGCTGCGTGCTCATCATCTGCCGCGGGCAGGACTGGACGCGCGTGCGCTGAGGCGGCGCGGCGGCGGCCTGGTCAGGGCCGCCAGCCCAGGAAGTTGCCGATCAGGCGCAGGCCGGCGCCCTGGCTCTTTTCCGGATGGAACTGGGCGCCGATCATCGCGTCGCGCGCCACGACCGCTGTCACCGGGCCGCCATGATCCGCATGGGCGAAGACCTGCGCCGGTTCCGTCGGCGTCAGGTGAAACGAGTGCACGAAATAGGCGTGATCGCCTGACGTCAGCCCCTCCAGCACCGGATGGGGACGGTCGAGGATCAGCTCGTTCCAACCCATATGCGGGATCTTCAGTCCCGGATCATCCGGCGTCAGGCGCGCCACGTCGCCCGGGATCCAGCCGAAGCCCTCGGCCTCGCCGAATTCCAGTCCGCGCGTGGCCATCAGCTGCTGACCGACGCAGATGCCCAGAAACGGCGCGCCCGCGGCGACACGCTCCTCGAGGGTCTCCCACATGCCGGGCACGGCCTTCAGCCCCGCGCGGCAATCGGCGAAGGCGCCCACGCCCGGCAGGACGATGCGCTCCGCCCGTCGCACCGCCTCGGCGTCGGAGGTGACTAGGATCGGCCCGCCCTTCCCCGTCTCCCGCGCCATGCGCTCGAACGCCTTGGCGGCGCTGGCGAGATTGCCGGAGCCGTAATCGACGATGGCGCAGGTCATCTCGCCGACCTCACAGCGCGCCCTTGGTGGAGGGAAGCGCCCCGGCGGCGCGCGGATCCTCCTCCACCGCCTCGCGCAGGGCGCGCGCGACGGATTTGAACGCGGCCTCCGCCAAGTGGTGGGCGTTCTCGCCCGCAAGCCGGTCCACGTGCAGCGTCAGACGGGCGTTCATGGCGAAGGCGGTGAAGAACTCGCGGACCAGCTGGGTGTCGAAGGTCCCGATCTTCTCCGCCGCGAAGGGCGCGTTCCACACCAGGAAAGGCCGGCCCGACAGGTCCAGCGCCGCGCGCACCAGCGCCTCGTCCATGGGCAGCAGGCAGGACCCGTAGCGGCGGATGCCCCGCTTGTCGCCCACCGCTTCGGCCAGCGCCTGGCCCAGCGCGATGCCGACGTCCTCCACCGTGTGGTGGTCGTCGATATGCAGATCGCCCGTCGCGCGCACGCGCATGTCGATCAGCGAATGGCGCGCCAGCTGGTCGAGCATATGGTCGAAGAAACCCACGCCGGTCGCCATGTCGTGGGCGCCGGTTCCGTCCAGGGCGATCTCGACCTCGATGTCGGTCTCGTTGGTTTTTCGCGCCACGGTCGCCTTGCGCATCGGTCCCTCCGCCTCAGTGGGGCGGGCGGGGGATAGCAGGCGCGGGCCGCGGCGGAAAGCGTCAGGGGATCAGAAGCGCGCGGAAGTCGTTGACGTTGGTCAGCGTGGGGCCGGTGGTCACCAGGTCGCCCAGCGCCTCGAACGCGCCGAACCCGTCATTGTCATCGAGCCGGGCGCGCAGGTTCAGGCCCAGCGCCGCGGCGCGGGCGTGGCTGTCGGGGGTCAGGATCGCGCCGGCGTTGCTCTCGATCCCGTCGATGCCGTCGGTGTCGGCGGCGAGGGCCCAGAGGCCGTGGCGCGCGGCGTCATCCCCCAGGGCGACGGCGAAGGCGAGCAGGAACTCCGCGTTGCGACCGCCGCGACCGGTCCCGCGCACGGTCACGGTGGTCTCTCCGCCCGACAGGATGACGCAGGGGCGTGGGGCGGGCTGGCCGTGAACGGCGACCTGCAGCGCGATGGAGGAGAGGGCGACGCCCACCTCGCGCGCCTCCCCCTCCATCCGGTCCGCCAGGACCACCGGCGCCAGGCCCCGGGCGCGGGCGGCCTCCGCCGCCGCCTCCAGCGCCATCTGCGGCGTGGCGATCATGCGCAGGTCCGCAGGGTCGAGGGCGGGCGCCGGGTTGGCCGCCATGGCCCGGGCGAGCGGCGCGGGCAGCTCGACGCCGCGCCGCGCCAGGATCGCCTCCGGCGCCTCGCCCGGCGGCAGCGGGACCGTGGGGCCGGAGCCGATGACCGCCGGATCGTCCCCAGGCACGTCGGAAATCAGCCATGTGACGACTTTCGCGGGCGCCGCCGCCGCGGCCAACCGGCCGCCCTTCACCGCCGAAAGCGCCTGGCGCACGCGGTTCATCTCGTCGATCGGCGCGCCGGAGCGCAGCAGAGCCCGGCCGATCATCGCCTTGTCCTGCAACGTCACCCCCGACGCCGGGGCCGCCAGCAGGGCGGAGGCGCCGCCGGACATCAGCACGCAGACCAGATCGTCCGGGCCGGCGCGGTCCGCCATGTCCAGCAGGCGCAGCGCGGCGGCCTCGCCGGCGGCGTCCGGCACGGGGTGCGACGCCTCGACCACCTCGACGGCGCGCGTGGGGCAGGCATGGCCATAGCGAGTGACGGCGAGGCCCTGGGGCAGGGCGCCCGTATGCGCCTCCCACGCGTCCTCGAAGGCGGCGGCCATGCGCGCGGCGGCCTTGCCGGCGGCCAGCACGATCGCTCGGCCCGCCGGCCGCGGCGGCAGGTCGCCGAACTTGCCCTCCGGCCCCGCGGCCGAAAGCGCCGCCTGCAACAGCTCCATGAGGATCGCACGTCCGTCCATGGCGCGCATGGGGCCCCATCGACGGCCCCGTTGCAAGCGCGCGGCCCGCCGGCAGGCCCGCCGCCTTTGCACGGTCGCCCCCGGGTCCTTAAGTGAGGCGCGCGCAACCAAGGAGCGGCCCCATGAGCGAAGCGTTTCCCGGCTGGCATGGCACCACGATCTGCGCGGTGCGCCGCGGCGGCGAGGTGGTGGTGGCCGGCGACGGGCAGGTGAGCCTGTCGAACACGGTCATCAAGGGCTCGGCCCGCAAGGTGCGCCGCCTCAAGCCCGGCGGGCACGAGGTGGTCTGCGGCTTCGCCGGCTCCACCGCCGACGCCTTCACGCTGCTGGAGCGGCTGGAGACCAAGCTGGAGGCGCAGCCGGGCCAGCTGCTGCGCGCCTGCGTGGATCTGGCCAAGGACTGGCGGACGGACAAGTACCTGCGCAACCTCGAGGCCATGCTGATCGTCACCGACGGTCGCGACCTCTTCGTCATCACCGGCGCCGGCGACGTGCTGGAGCCGGAGCATGACGTCGCCGCCATCGGTTCGGGCGGCAACTTCGCGCTGGCGGCGGCGCGCGGGCTGATGGCGGGCGAGGGGACGGCCGAAGAGATCGCACGCAAAGCCATGGCCATCGCCGCGGACATCTGCGTCTTCACCAACGGCAACCTGACGGTGGAGCGGATCGCGGCCGGATGAGCGGCCTCGACGCCGAGGACCTGCGCGCCGCGGTCGCCGCCGGCATCGTCGACGATGCGCAGGCCGCCCGGCTGAGCGCTCTCGCCGAGCGACGGGCGACCGGCGCCGCGGCGATGGGTCCGACGGAGGAGCGGTTCGAACTCTTCCGTGGCCTCAACGACGTGCTCGTCACGTTCGGGGCGTTGATCCTGCTGGTCGCTTGCGCCGGCTTCGTCGCGGTCGCCGCGTCGTTCGAGGATCTGGGAATGGAGACCCGATGGCTCCTCCTCGGCGCGATTCTCCTTCCGATCGCCTGGGTCCTTTCGGAAGGGCTCGTCAGGGGCCGGCGGCTGGTTCTGCCCGGCATCCTCTTTTGCGTCGTCATCGCGGGCTGCGGCTGGCTCGTCGCGACGGCATCGGTCCGGCTGCTCGCCCCCGGCGCGCCGGACGCGACGGACTTGATCGCCGGTTTCGCCGGCGCCGCGACGGCCTCCGCCGCGTTCCGCTGGCGGTTCCGGCTGCCCTTCTCGCTGTTCGTGATCGCCGTGGCGTCGTTTCCGGCCCTCGCGCACGTGGTGGCCTCTCCGAACATGGTCGCCGTGATCTTGACGTGGGAGGCGGTGGAGGTCGACATCAGGCCTTTCATCACGGGCGCGAACGGCCTGAACCGGGACGAGCTGCAGCAGAGCGTTCGCGAGGCTTGGTTCCACCTGTCGGCGCTGACCTTCGGCTTCGGCATCGTCTGCCTGATGCTCGCCGCGCGCTGCGACATGCAGGATCCGTTGCGGCTGGGGCGACGTTCCGCCGACGGCTTCTGGCTGCACGCGGCGGCCGGCCCCGCCCTCGCCGCCGGACTTCTGCGCGATCACGGGCTGGCATCGAGCGCCGGCTCGCCGGAACTGGGCATCATCTTGCTGGCCGGCGCGGCGTTCCTGCTGATCGCCATCGTGCTGGACCGACGCTCGCTCCTGCTGACGGCGATGGTCTTCGTCGTGATGAACGTGTTCGGTGCGGCGCTTCCCGACGACGAAAGCGGGCTCGTCGGCGCCGGTCCCGGCCTTGCGGTGCTGGCCGGCCTCGGCGCCGGGATCGTCGGGCTGGGCCTCGCATGGGCGGTCCTGCGACGCAGGCTCCTCCACGCCCTGCCGGGAGACGCTTGGAAACGCCGCGTCCCGCCCGCGGGCTGACCGCCGCCCCCGCGCCGCCCCGATCGGCGCTCCCACCCGCCCGCCCCGCGCCGATCGGGGCGGCGCGGGGGCGGCGGTCAGCCCGCGGGCGGGACGCGGCGTTTCCAAGCGTCTCCCGGCAGGGCGTGGAGGAGCCTGCGTCGCAGGACCGCCCATGCGAGGCCC
>JBCBYE010000557.1:0-3324 GCA_039816075.1 Pseudomonadota bacterium
GCGGCGTCCACCGTTTCGGCCCCGTCGTTGAACCGCGCGGATTTCTCGCGCAGCCGCGCCGCGCGCTTGGCCTTCATCGGGGCCGGGGCCCACACTCCGGCGGCGTCGAGCCGATAGCCGGTGAAGGCCTTGTCCGTGGCGTAGAACACCTGCACGTCGCCGAACGCGTCCGGCTCGTCCGCCACCGCCTGGGCGAAGGCCTTGCTGTGCGAGGGGCCGATCACGAGATGCCGCACCATCACGCCGCCTCCGCCGCCAGGCGGCGCGCGCGCCGGCGCTCCGCCCGCTTGCGCCCGCGCTCGTCCTCGTGGGGCGCGCAAAACGCGTTGGACAGCGTCGCCTCCGCCGCCAGGGTAGGGCGCAGGTCCTCGTCGGCGAAGTGCATCCCGCGAGTGCGGAGCGCCGTCAGCAACTCCAGCGCCGGAAAATAGTCCACGTCGTCATGGGCCGTCGCGACCGCCTCCATGGCGCAGCGCAGGGCCGCCTGCTCCCGCCCCGCGGCGAGGCCGGGGTCGAGCGACCGGGTCGACCAGGCGGGCGCCTCGGGCGAGATCGCCAGGATCAGCGTCTGGCCCTCGCGGCGACGCTGCAGACGATCCCGGATCTCCGCCAGATCCGCCTCGATCTCCGCCGCCGTCCAGAGGCGGGCGGCGAAGACCTGCGGATCATGGCCGCCCGCCGGCGCGCCCGGCGGTTCGGGATAGACCGTGCCCGTCGCCGCATGGGTCCAGGCCTCCGCCCGCGACAGCACGGCGACCACGGCGTCGGCCCGGGCCAGCGTGCGGCGCAGGCGGGTCAGGTGGCCGCGGCGGTGGCGCATCACGTCCTCGGGCGTCTCCAGCCCCTCGGGTTCCACCCCGGGCCGTTGCGAATCGACCCAAAGGCCGCCCGGCGCGGACGCCGGGAGGGCCCAGGCGGGCAGGGCCGGGCGAGCGTCGCCGTCCACCTCGCGCAGCAGCTGCAGCAGATGCGCGGGCGTGCGCACCGGACCCGTGCGCGCCGAGCTTTCGCGCCAGCCGAAGCGGCGCAGCGCCGCGTCGCGCATGAACAGGGGGGCGGGCTCCGCCTCCAGCAGCGTCCAGCGCCGCAGCCGCAGGCCCGAGGTCAGGGCCGAGACCACGCCGCAGCCCAGCGTCGCGATGCGGGTCTTGGCGCTCAGCGCCGCGCGGGGCCGCCAGGCCTCGTCCATGGCCAGCGGGCCCGCGGCGCCGAGGCGGGGCGCGAAGCCGCCGGGCGCCGCCGGGCCGGGGGCCGCGCCGGGCCCGATCTCGACCGGCGCGTCCTCGGCCGCGTCGTCCTCGTCCGGCTCGTCCCAGGGATCGAGCGCGTCGTCGATCATGCCGCGCGCACGGTCCGCTGCTCGATGCGCTTCTCGAACGTCCCCTGCACCAGGCGGTGCACGTAGATGCCCGGCAGGTGGATGGCGTCGGGGTCCAGCGTGCCCGCCGGCACGATCTCCTCCACCTCCGCCACGCAGACCTTGCCGCAGGACGCCGCGTCGGGGTTGAAGTTGCGGGAGGTCTTGCGGAACACCAGATTGCCCGTCGCATCGGCCTTCCACGCCTTCACGATGCTCAGATCGGCGACGATCCCTCGCTCCAGAATGTAGGTCTCTCCGTCGAAGACCTTCTCTTCCTTGCCCTCGGCGATCACCGTGCCCACGCCGGTCTTGGTGTAAAAGCCCGGGATGCCCGCGCCGCCGGCGCGCATGCGCTCGGCCAGGGTGCCCTGCGGGTTGAACTCCAGCTCCAGCTCGCCGCTCAGATACTGGCGCATGAACTCGGCGTTCTCGCCCACGTAGGAACTGATCATCTTCTTCACCTGCTGCGTCTGCAGCAGCACGCCCAGGCCGAAATCATCGACCCCGGCGTTGTTGGATGCGACCGTCAGGTTCCGCGTCCCCGCATCGCGGATCGCGGCGATCAGGTTTTCGGGGATGCCGCACAGGCCGAAGCCGCCCGAGGCGATCAGCATGCCGTCGAAAAGCACGCCGTCCAGCGCCTCGGCGGCCGAGCCGTAAACCTTTCCCATACCCACGTCCCCTATCGGTTGCGCGGCCGCCGCGCCCGAAGGTCGGCGGGCCTGTTTTGCTGCGGCGCAGTTCTCCGGCACGGGGGTCGTGCCGTCAAGCCGCCCGCGCCGGATCGCCGGTTGCCGATGACGTAAGCGAAGCTTAGTTTCCGCGGCGTCCCAGGGAGAGACAGATATGAACATGCCCGCCAGCTTCCCCATCCCGCTCGAGGATCCCGCGCTCCTGGAAGGCCGCGCCTATGTCGACGGCGCCTGGCGCGAGGGCTCCGGCGTTTTCGAGGTCCGCGATCCCGCCACAGGCGACCTGGTGGCGGAGGCGGCCGATTGCGACGCCGCCATGACGCGCGAGGCCATCGACGCGGCCTATGCCGCGCAGGCGGATTGGGCGGCGCGGCTGCCGGCGGACCGCTCCGCCCTGCTGATGAAACTGCGCGATCTGATGATGGAGCATCAGCACGATCTGGGCGTCATCCTGTGCGCCGAGATGGGCAAGCCCCTGGCCGAGGCCAAGGGCGAGATCGCCTATGGCGCCAGCTTCCTCGAATGGTTCGCCGAGGAGGGCAAGCGCGTCTACGGCGACGTCATCCCGCCCCATGCGCCGGGCAAGCGGCTGGTGGTGATCAAGCAGCCCGTGGGCGTCGTCGCCTCGATCACGCCGTGGAACTTCCCCAACGCCATGATCGCGCGCAAGATCGCGCCAGCCTTCGCCGCCGGCTGCACCGTGGTGGCCAAGCCGGCGGAGCAGACGCCGCTCTCGGCCACCGCCATGGCCGTTCTGGCCGACCGCGCCGGCTTCCCGCCGGGGGTCTTCAACGTCCTGCCCTCGGCCGAGGGCGCGGCGGTCGGCAAGGAGATGTGCGCCAATCCCAAGGTGCGCAAGATGACCTTCACCGGCTCCACCGAGGTCGGGCGCATCCTGATGCGCCAGTGCGCCGACGACATCAAGAAGCTGAGCCTGGAGCTGGGCGGCAACGCGCCCTTCATCGTTTTCGACGACGCCGACATCGACGCGGCGGTGGACGGGGCCATGGCCTCCAAGTTCCGCAATGCCGGGCAGACCTGCGTCAGCGCCAACCGCCTCTACGTGCAGAAGGGCGTCTACGAGGCCTTCGCCGAGAAGCTGAGCGCCAAGGTCGGGGAGCTGAAGGTCGGCAACGGCTTCGCCGAGGGCGTCGCCATCGGCCCGCTGATCGACGCGCAGGGTCTGGAAAAGGTCGAAAGCCACGTGGCCGACGCCCTCGACAAGGGGGCGGAGACGGCGTTCGGCGGCTTCAAGCATGCGCTGGGCGGCAC
>JBCBYE010000432.1:0-4266 GCA_039816075.1 Pseudomonadota bacterium
AAAGGGCGTTCCGGGCGTCGCGTCGGACGCCTGCCGCTTTTCTGCTCATTCCCTGTCGGACCACGCTGTTGTTGGACCTTTGCATAGCAGCCAACACCGATTCCTGCCCCACCGCAATGCATAACGCCGCGAGGCGCCCGAAACCTCGGCGCGCAGGTCGCTTGACGGGGACCCCCGCCGGCCTCACCCTCGGGCGACGCCGCGATCATCGGAGGGCCGCATGGGCCAGACCTACACGCCCCGCGAAATGCTGGAGAGGCTGGTGTCGTTCGACACGACCTCGGCCAAGTCCAACCTGCCCTTGGTGGATTGGGTGAAGGACTACCTGCAAGGCCATGGCGTCGAAGCGCATCTGGTCCCCGACGAGACCGGCAGGAAGGCCAGCCTCTACGCCAATGTCGGCCCGCTGGACCCCGGCGGCGTCGTCCTCTCCGGCCATACGGACTGCGTGCCCGTCACCGGCCAGGATTGGAGCACCGATCCCTTCACGCTGACCGAGAAGGACGGAAAGCTCTACGGTCGCGGAACCTGCGACATGAAGGGCTTCGACGCGCTGGCGCTGGCCATCGTGCCGCACGCGCTCAAGGCCGGGCTCAAACGGCCGATCCAGATCGCGCTCAGCTACGACGAAGAGGTCGGCTGCGTCGGCGCCCCCCCGATGATCGCCGCGATGTCCAGGACCCTGCCCAAGGCCGCCGGCGCCATCATCGGCGAGCCGTCGATGATGAAGACCGTCAGCGCCCACAAGGGCACCGCCGGCTTCGTCACGCGGGTCAAGGGCTTCGAGGTGCACTCCTCGCTCTGCCATACCGGCGTCTCCGCCGTCATGACCGCCGCGCGCCTGGTCACGTGGATGCATGAGCGCATGGCCGAGAACGCCGCCGCCGCCCCCGCCGCGCCGGCGGCGGAGGCCTACACGCCGCCCTACACCACGCTGCATTGCGGGCTGATCCAGGGCGGCACCGCCGGCAACATCACCGCCCTGGACGCCTGGTTCAGCACCGACATCCGCTGCGCGCCGCCGGACACGCCCGCGCAATGGGTGGAGCGATACATGCACGAGGTGCGCCGCATCGAGGCGGAGATCCAGGCGATCCAGCCCTCCGCCGGCATCACCGTCAAGCATCGCGGCGGCGTTCCCGCCCTGCGCAAGGAGCCGGCCGGCGACGTCGGCGGCGACGGAGAGGCCGAGCGCATCGTGCGCGCGATCACCGGCGACAACTCCGAAAACGTCGTGGGCTACGCCACCGAGGCGGGGCAGTTCCAGGACGGCGGCTATTCGGCGGTGATCTGCGGTCCCGGCTCCATCGAGCAGGCGCACCAGCCCGACGAATTCCTCGCCATCTCCCAGCTCGACGCGGGCGAACGCTTCATGCGCCGCCTCGTGGAGCGTCTGGCCGCCTGACCCCAGCAAAGGATTTCCGCCATGCCCGTGCTCAATTCCATCGCCGACGCCGCCGCCGAGATCGCCGAATGGCGCCGCGATTTCCACATCCACCCCGAGCTGCAGTTCGACGTGCACCGCACCGCCGGCATCGTGGCGGCGAAGCTGCGCGAGTGGGGCTGCGACGAGGTGGTGGAGGGCATCGGCCGCACCGGCGTCGTGGGCGTCATCAAGGGGCGCAACGGCGGCGCCGGCAAGGTGGTGGGCCTGCGCGCCGACATGGACGCCCTGCCCATCCACGAGGCGACGGGCAAGCCCTGGTCCTCCCAGACCCCTGGCGTGATGCATGCCTGCGGCCATGACGGGCACACCGCCATGCTGCTGGGCGCCGCGCGCACGCTGACCGAAACCCGCGCCTTCGACGGCACGATCCTGGTGATCTTCCAGCCGGCCGAAGAGGGCGGCGGCGGCGGGCGGGAGATGGTCGCCGACGGCATGATGGACCGCTGGGGCGTGAACGAGGTCTACGGCCTGCACAACATGCCCGGCCTGCCCAAGGGCGAATTCGCCATCCGCAAGGGCCCGATGATGGCCGCGGCCGATCATTTCGAGATCGAGATCGAAGGCCTCGGCGGCCACGCGGCCAAGCCGCACGACTGCATCGACACCACGCTGGTCGGGGCGCACATCATGACGGCGGTGCAGTCCATCGTCTCGCGCAACGTCGATCCGGTGCGCAACGCCGTGATCTCCGTCACCACGTTCCACACCGACAGCACGGCGCACAACGTCATCCCCCAGGCGGCGGAGATGAAGGGCACCGTGCGCACCCTCTCGACCGAGGTGCAGGACATGATCGAAACGCGTTTGCCGCAGCTGGTGACCGGCATCGCCGCCGGCTTCGGCGCGCAGGCGCAGGTGCATTACCACCGCAACTACCCGGTCACCGACAACCATGCGCGCGAGACCGAGATCGCCATCGCCGCCGCCAAGGCCGTGGTGGGCGAGGGCATGGTCGATCCGGACAAGGACCCTGTGATGGGGGCCGAGGATTTCTCGTTCATGCTCAACGCGCGGCCCGGCGCCTACATCATGCTGGGCGCCGGCGAGGGCGCGGGCGTGCATCACCCGGCCTACGACTTCAACGACGAGATCATTCCCGAAGGGGCCAGCTTCTGGGTCCGGCTGGCCGAAACGGCGACGGCGGCGTGATCGCGATTCCGCGCTGAGAAAGCTCGGGCCGCATATACGCGACGATAACCAAGAGCGACGCAAGTTGCGCCCGCCGAAGGGGTCGGCGCCGGGGTTGATATGCCGTCGAATCTGTTGGACCACATGACGTCGCTGGGCGAAGATCCGTTTGATACGGTCTACGCCGATGCGCCCATTTTGATGCACTCCATCGATGCGGAGGGGCGGCTGATCAATGTCAGCCGCTATTGGGCCGGCCTTCTCGACTATACGCGCGAGGAGATGATCGGTCGGCGCTCGTCCGAGTTCCTGACCGAGGAGTCGCGCCGCTACGCGGTCGAAACGGTGCTGCCGCGGTTCTACGCCGAAGGCCGCTGCGACGGCGTCGCCTACGATTTCGTGCGCAAGACCGGCGAAGTGGTGCCCATGGTCCTCTCCGCCACGGCGCAGCATGACGCGGCGGGCGGCTTCATCCGCTCCCTTGCGGTGCTCTACGACAACACGGACACCAAGCGCGCGAACGAGATGCTGGCGCGCAGTCAGCGCCTCGACACGATCGGCCAGCTGGCCGGCGGCGTGGCGCATGATTTCAACAATCTTCTCAGCGTGATACAGGGCAATCTTGAACTTCTGCGCGATCTGCCCAGGCATGCCGACAGCGATCAGTTCCTGGCCGATGCGCTCAAGGCGACCGAACGCGGCGCGGCGCTGACGCAGCAGCTGCTCAGCTTCGGCCGCCGCGCGCGCCTGGCCCCGGTGCGGCTCGGCCTCGCCTGCGCGGTGGAGGAGGCGTGCAACCTCCTGCGCCGCCTGCTGCCCGCCAACATCGCGTTGGAGCGGGAGGTGGAGCCCGGCCTCTGGCCCGTGCGCCTCGATCCCAACCAGCTGGAGGCGGCGGTGCTGAACCTGGCGGTCAACGCCCGCGACGCCATGCCCATGGGCGGCCGCCTGCGCCTGATGCTGGGCAACGAGATGCTGGACGAGGATCAGGCCAGGGCGCTCTCCGAGACCGCCCGCGCCGGCAGCTACGTGGCGTTGGAGGTGCGCGACGACGGCGTGGGCATGAGCGCCGCCGTCGCCGCCCGCGCCTTCGATCCGTTCTTCACGACCAAGCCGGTGGGCCAGGGCTCGGGCCTGGGCCTGTCGATGGTGCTGGGCTTCGCGGTGCAGTCTGGGGGCGGCGTGCGCATCGAATCGCGCAGCGGCCATGGCACGCGCATCACGCTGCTCTTCCCCGCCGAAACGATGGAAGGGGCGGGCGCGGCCCCGGCGGCCCCGGAGCTGGACGAGGCCGGTCGGCCGAGCGCCCCGGCCCCGGATTCGCCCTGCATCCTGGTGGTGGAGGACGAGGACTCCGTGCGCCGCGTGATCGTCACGCAGCTGCGCGCCGAGGGCTATCGCGTGGTGGAGGCGGACAGCGGCGATGCCGGCTACGCGCGCCTTCTGGCCGGTCTGCGCCCGGACCTGGTGCTGAGCGACCGGGTGATGCCCGGCGCCGTGCAGGGCCCGCAGCTGATCGCCTTCGCCCGCGGCTTCGACCCGTCGGTGCAGGCGATGCTGATCACCGGCTACGGCGTGCAGGATATGGCCTCGGGCGGCGAGGGGTCGGACGCGCGCCACCTGGCCAAACCGGTCTCGCGCGAGGATCTGCTGAGCGCCGTGCGCGACGCGCTCGGCGCCCGCGCCGCCGC
>JBCBYE010000595.1:0-2998 GCA_039816075.1 Pseudomonadota bacterium
GACCCCGACCCCGACCCCGAGGCGCTCGACCCCGAAGAGCCCGACGCCGCCGCCGCCCGCGCCGACGCCGCCCGGCTGCGCCCGGCCCGCGCCGCGGCCCAGCGCGACCGCTCCAGCCGATAGACGCGGCTGGTCACCGCGCCGCCGCGCGCCACGGACGGGCCGCTTTCCACCCCCGTTTCGCGAAAGCCCAGCTTGGTCAGCACGCGCATGGAGGCGGGATTGTCCGCGAACACCCGGGCCTGCGCCGCCTCGCGCCCCAGGGCGCCGAAGACATGGGCCAGCATCGCCTCCGCCGCCTCCGTCGCATAGCCGCGGCCCCAGAACGGGCGGCCGAGCCAATAGCCCAGCTCGTGCCCATGGCCGATGAAGCCCGCCGGCTCTCCGTCGTCGATGACCAGCGCCAGCTCCCGCGCCTCGCCCAGCGAGGCGAAGAAGGCGCGCACGCTTTCGGGCGGATTGGGATGCGGGATGCGCGTGGTCATGCGCGCGATCTCCCAGGCGGAGCTGAGGCGCGAGATCGCCTCCACGTCCGACGGGCGAGGGGGCCGCAGCTGCAGGCGCGGCGTGCGCAGGATCAGGCCGTCCATGCTCCCCGCTCCAGTCGATAGCGCCATACCGGGGCCACGGCGCCGCGGGCGTTGCAGAACGCCTCGCCGTCGCCCTGGTAGGCGAAGCCCAGGCGCGACAGCACCTTGGCCGAAATGGGATTGTCGTGGAACACCACCGCCGTCAGCGCCTCCGCCCCGGCCTGGAACAGGGCCTCGGCCACCGCGCGCACGCCTACGGTGGCGTAGCCGGCGTTCCAGAACGGCGGGCCGACGCAGTAGCCCAGCGAAAACACGCCCGCCCCCTCGCCGCGATTGACGAACACCAGGCCCACCACGTCGGCCCCTCCATCGGCCGAGGCGTCCATCACGTAGAGCGGGCCGGAGCGCAGGCCCGCCCGCGCCCGCTCGATCAGCGCCTCCGCCGCGCCGGGCGGATAGGGATGCGGCACGCCGATCAGCATCCGCGCCACGCGCGGATCGCCCAGATGCAGCGACATGGGCCCCGCATCCGCCGGCTGCGGCGGGCGAAGCTCCATCCGTCCCGCCGCGATGCGCGGCGCGATGCCGAAAGCGTCCAGCATGGCGTCAACCTCCCGCCGTCAGGACGCGAGGCGCGGGGCCCGCTGTCAAGACCGCACGCGACGCCGCGTCAGCCCGGGGGCGGACGGCGTCGGCGACGGCCGAGCGGGAACGGAGCGCTTCGCGGGGCATCTTCGGCCCTTGCTCTGGGGGGCGGGCCGCGGCGCCGGCCCTGCCGCAAACGCGAAGGGCCGGCCCGCCGGCCGGCCCTGTCGTCGTGGTCGCGCGGGGCGTGCGGCGGGTTACTCTGCGGCCTCGGCCGGCGGGAGCACGTTGATGAAGGTGCGGCCCTTGAGCCCCTTCTTGAAGAACACCGAGCCCTCGCGCGTGGCGAAGATCGTGTGGTCCTTGCCCATGCCCACGCCCTCGCCCGGCCACCAGCGCGTGCCGCGCTGGCGCGCCAGAATGTTGCCCGGGATCACGGCCTCGCCGCCGTACTTCTTGATGCCCAGGCGCCGGCCCGCGCTGTCGCGGCCGTTGCGGGAGGAGCCGCCTGCCTTCTTGTGAGCCATCTCGTCGCTCTCCTGAATCCGTTGGTCCGGGCCGCGCTCAGGCGCTGATGCCGGTGATGCGCACCTTGGTCAGGTGCTGCCGGTGGCCCTTGCGCCGGGCCGAGGAATGCTTGCGCCGGCGGCGCTTGAAGTTGATCAGCTTGGGGCCGCGGAACTGGTCCACCACCTCCGCGGCGACCGAGGCGCCGTCGATGCGCGGCGCGCCGACGGTCACGCCGTCCTCGCCGCCGATCATCAGGACCTCGTCGAAGCTGACCGCGGCGCCCGCCTCGGCCTCCAGCTTCTCGATGTCCAGCTCGTCGCCCTCGGCGACCTTGTATTGCTTGCCGCCCGTCTTGATGACCGCGAACATGGGTCTCTCCATCGTCTATCCGCGTTCTTCGGCGGCCCCTCGGGGGCGCTTGATCCGGGGGCGAGCCGCCCGCCGGGCCTCGAACCGCGCGCCCGGCGGTCCGGGCGGGGGGCGCAGATCCTGCGCCGGGAGCGCGCGATATGCCCTTGGCTCGGGACCCTGTCAACCGTGCCGAGCCCGCTTGCAACCGCGGAACGGCCCCGCTAGATCACCGCCCACGACGACCCAGCGCGGAGAGGTGCCGGAGTGGTCGAACGGGGCGGTCTCGAAAACCGTTGTGGGGGCGACCCCACCCAGGGTTCGAATCCCTGTCTCTCCGCCACCCCCCCGCGCCCAGCCGTCTGCGCCGACGACGCGGGATCTCGGGGTCGCGGGCCGCGCATCTCCATGCCCGGGACGCCCACGGACGACAAGGCGCGGCGCGCAACGCGACCGCCGCATGCCGTCGCCGCCGAAGCCGCTCCACGTGCTCGTTCCGGAAAACGGGGTCGGCAGCGTGCGAAGACGGATCGTCCCCGGCGTGGGAGCGTTGGTGCAGGCCTCGGAACCGCCGCAACCACCTCCACATCCTTCGCCAGGACGACGTCCTCGAACGTCTGCGAGGCCTGGGTTTCCGCGCCGCCATCCCGCAAGTCGACGGTGATGTCTTCGGCGTCGCCGAAGCCTGTCGTGGGGGCCCCGCCCCAGATGCAGGCGTCCACGGCCGCGTCGAACAGGACGGTCAGGGCCGCCGCCGGCGTCGCGCCGACGAACAGGGCGCCCAAGGCGCCCATCAAAAGGCTGGATCGAAACATACGCGCCTCGCTGCCTGCCCCGCGCGAGCCCCGCCGCTCGATCTCCCGTGGCTCCTACCCGCCGCCTCCCAGGGGCGCGCCTCCCCCCCATGTGCGCCCCTCGGGGGGATCGACCCCCCTCGTGACGCGGCCGGCTTCGCCGGCTGGCCAGGTCTCGGAGGTTTGCGCTTTTGGATGCGTTTTCGCATTTTGCTGAGAAGGCCTTGGGGA
>JBCBYE010000100.1:0-9757 GCA_039816075.1 Pseudomonadota bacterium
CGACGCCGTCGCCGGCGGCCCCACCGCGGCCCACAGCGTGGTGCGCCCGGTCCGCGTCAGCTCCTCGCCCAGCGCGGCGGCGGCCGCGGGCGCCCTGGCGGCGACGCTGGCGCTGGCCGCCGCGCTGCCCGCGACGCTGGCGGCGCTGGGCGAGGATCTGACGCTGAACGGGCGCACCACGCTGTGGGCCGCTTTGTGGCCGCAGGCGACGGCGTCGCCCTGGATCGGCCACGGCTTTTTCGGCTACCGGGCGGCGGAGGAGGTGGAGACCCTGCGCGCCCTGCTGGGCTGGAACGCCCGCGGGACGCATTCCGGCTGGCTGACGGCGCTGCTCTATGGCGGCGCGCCGGGCCTGGCGCTGTGGGCCGCGGTCTGGCTGAGCGCGGCGCGGCGGGCGACGGCGGCGCTGACGCCGGGGCGGGATGCGCGGGCGGCGGCGCTGGGCATGCTGGTGCTTGCGCATCTGCTGTGGTCGCTGTTCGAGTCGAACCAGCTGATGCAGATGAACCTGCATGCGGCGCTGTCCGGCCTGTGCCTGAGCCTTCCCGCCCCGGCACGGCGGCGCGCCCCGCTGCCGGTCGGCGCGCCGCCCTGGCGACGGGCCGGGATCATCTGAGGTTTCGACGGAAGCGCCGGCGCGGCGGCGGGCGCGTGGACGCCGTGCACCGCCGACCGGTTCAGCCGTCGCCGCCCGCCTGCCTCAGTCGCCGCCCGCCTGCCTCAGTCGCCGCGCGATGCCCCGGGCGCGCCACAGGAACAGCGGGTTGCCGATCACGTAGCGGCGGAAGAGGCGTCGCGGCTCCAGCCCCAGGCGCCAGACCCATTCGACGCCGATGCGGCGCATCCAGCGCGGCGCGCGCGGCACGCGGCCCGCCATGAAATCGAGGATCGCGCCGCCGCAGACGATGCCCACGCCGTCGGGCGCCGCGGCGCGCAGTCGACGGGCCAGCGTCTCCTGCCGCGGGGCGCCGAAGCCGAGGACCACGAGGGTCGCGCCCTTGGCGGCGTCTTCGCGGATCCAGGCCTCGTAGGCCTCCATCGGGTGAAAGCCATGCCGGGCCGCGACCGGGGCGCCGCCGCGAGCGCGCAGCTCCTTCGCCGCGGCCTCGGCCACGCCCGGCCGGGCGCCGTAGAGCGCCACGCGCGCGCCGGGCGCCAACGCGAGGCGTGGGATCAGGTCGGTGCCGTTGGCGTTGGCGCCCGGGCGCCGGCCGGCCCAGCGCATGAGGATCGCCATGCCGGAGCCGTCGCGCAGCACCAGATCGGCCGCGTCGAAGGCGGCGAGCGCCTCGCGGCTGCTGGCGCACAGGTTGACGGCGTGGGCGTTGACGAAGGCCAGGGTCCAGGCGCGGCCGGCGCGGCCCCCCTGCGCCCGGCGCAGCAGGCGGGCGGTCTCGTCGGCGGAGACCTCCTCGGCTGCGGGAAGACGGGCGATCAGCCGATCTAGCCGCCCCAGGGGCGCCGCCGCGTCGCGGCCCACCGGGCGCGCGCCCTGCAGCAGATCCGCATTGCGGCTCGCGGTCCAGGCGCCTCCGTCCGGAGCGGTCATGGCCGATCCTCCGTCGATACGGGCATGGGGACCGGCGTTCGCGCGGGCGTTCGCACGGCCGTTGCGGCGGGCGGCAGGGCCGACGCCTCTCCATCGATCTCCAGGCGCGTCACGCGCCAGCAGATCGCGCGCGCCGCATCGGCATCGCACAGCGACGCAGCCTCGGCATAAAGCGGAACCGGCCAGCCCTCGGCCGGACCGTCGGCGCGCGCCGCGCGGCCGCGCAGACGCCGCATTCCGGCCTCGTCCAACGAGACCTTCAAAGGCTCGAGCGGCGCATGGCCGAGCGCGGCGAGCGCCGCGGCGATGCCCGTCGCCTCGGCCGCGGCATCGCGCGGATCGATCGTCAGCTGTCGAGCGCCGGGGGGCAGCGCGGCCTGAGCCCAGACCGCGGCCGTGGCCGCCGCTCCCAGCAAGAGCGTCATCTGCAGGCGCATCGCCGTAGTTCTCCCGGCTGTCGCGGAGCGCGCCCTACCCCTTCGCTTCCCGAATTGAGATATGGCTTCGCTGAATGCGTCGTCAATTCGCCGGAAATGCGATTTAACCATTTAATCAACGTGTTAACCGGCCGTTAGGACCTCTTGCCGCTTCCTTTGCACGCAAGGCTCCGCCGGTTGCCTGCGTCCCCCTGTGACGCTAAGACGAGCCACGATACCGCGGCGCGTCCGGCCCCGCCGGCCCCCTTCGAACCCTGAGGACGGCGATGAAGATCAACGGCAACGAAATCCGCCCCGGCAATGTGCTGGAGCACAACGGCGGCCTGTGGGTCGCGGTCAAGACCGACCACGTCAAGCCGGGCAAGGGCGGCGCCTTCGCTCAGGTCGAAATGAAGAACCTGCGCAACGGCTCCAAGTTGAACGAACGCTTCCGTTCCGCCGACAAGGTGGAACGCGTGCGGCTGGAGCAGCGCGACCAGCAATTCCTCTACGAGACCGACGGCATGCTGTCGTTCATGGACAATGAGACCTTCGAGCAGACCGAGCTTCCCGCCGATCTGCTCGGCGAACGTCGGCCGTTCTTGCAGGACGGCATGACGGTGACCATCGAATACTACGAGACCGAGGCGCTGTCCCTGAGCCTGCCTGAAAAGGTGACCTGCACCGTCGAGGAGACGGAGCCCGCCATCAAGGGCCAGACCGCCGCCAACAGCTACAAGCCCGCCACGCTCGACAACGGCGTGCGCATCTCCATCCCGCCCTTTGTCGGACAGGGCGAGAAGGTGGTGGTGAACACCGAAACCTTTGAATACGTGGAGCGCGCGTGATGGCCGATCGAGATGCCGCGGTCCCCAAGGTGATGGTCGACAACGCCAAAGTTCGCGTGACGGAGTGGCGCTTCGCCCCCGGGGCGGCCACCGGCTGGCACGTGCACGAGATGGACTACGTCATCACGCCCGTGACCTCGCAGCCCGTGGATCTGGTGGATGGCGACGGCGCGATCACCCGCTTCGACATGCAGGCTGGCGTCAGCTATTTCCGCGAGGCGGGCGTGGCGCATGACGTGATCAATGCCGGCGAGGGCGAGCTCGTCTTCGTCGAAACGGAGCTCAAGCCCGCGTCCTGAGGCGCGGCGCGCGCCCCCTCCGGCGGCGCGGAGGAGGGGACGCGATGTCCACGACCACGGTCGGTTCGGCCAATCTGAACGTGATGATCAAGGCCGCCCGCGCCGCTGCGCGCAGCCTGCTGCGCGATTTCGGCGAGGTGGAGAACCTGCAGGTCAGCCGCAAGGGTGTGGCCGACTTCGTCTCCCGCGCGGATCTGAAGGCCGAGGAGATCCTCAAGGATCAGCTGCTGGGCGCGCGCCCCGCCTATGGCTGGCTGGGCGAGGAGACGGAGGAGGAGATCGTCGGCAAGGACACCACGCGCCGCTGGATCGTGGACCCGCTCGACGGCACGACGAACTTCCTGCACGGCCTGCCGCATTGGGCGGTCTCCATCGCGCTGGAGTTCAAGGGCGAGATCATCACCAGCGTGGTGCTGGACCCGGTCAAGGACGAGATGTTCACGGCCGAGCGCGGCCAGGGCGCGTGGATGAACGACCGTCGCCTGCGCGTCAGCGGCCGGCGCGACATGACGGAGATGATCTTCGCCACGGGCGTGCCGTTCGCGGGGACCGAAGGGCTGCCGGAGACGCTGAGGGATCTGGCCAAGCTGATGCCCCGTTGCGCCGGCGTGCGTCGCTGGGGCGCCGCGGCGCTGGATTTGGCCTATGTCGCCGCCGGCCGCTACGATGGCTATTGGGAGCGTCGGATCAGCCCCTGGGACATCGCCGGCGGCCTGCTGCTGGTGCGCGAGTCGGGCGGTTTCGCCCAGTCGCTGTCGGATGCGCAGGCCAACCCCTTCGACGCCGGCGACATCGTGTCGGGCAATGCGGAGGTGTTCGAACGGTTCGCGGCGCTGCTGCGGGAGGGGTGACCGCGCCCCGCGCAGGCCGAACCGATCGCCGCGCCTGGCGCGGCCTTAGCGACCTTAGCGACCTTAGCGACCTGAAATAAGATCGCCGGAACGGGACGGCCGTCGCCGTTTTGGCGCACTCCACCCGAGCCTCGCGCGGATCACGCGCGACAGGCGATCAGCGCGCATAGCGACCCATGCGGACCTTAACGATCTTTTCGAAATCCGATAAGGTTGATAACTTCGCTCCGCATGGACCCGATCCGCAATCCCTACGCGCCCGGCGCGGGCTCTCCGCCGCCCGATCTGGCGGGGCGCGACGAGTTGATCGCCTCGGCGGAGACCGAGATGCAGCGCGCCGCCGCGGGCCGGTTCGCCAAGGGGGTCGTGTTTCACGGATTGCGAGGCGTCGGCAAAACCGTGCTGCTCAACACGATCCGTCGACGCGCGGACGCGAGCGGCTACGCCGTCATCTCGCTCGAAGTGCCCCAGAAGCGCTCGTTCCTCTCCGCGCTGCTGCCCGCCATCCGCAAGACGCTGATCCGGTTGAGCACGCTGGAGTCGCTGCGCGCGCGTTAAGGCAAGGCGCGCAAGTTTCTCAACGGGCTCATCAACTCCGTCAAGCTCCGCTACGACGACGTCGAGGTGGCCGTCGATCTGGAGGCGGGAACGCTCGACGTCACGGGCGATCTGGAAACCGACCTCGGCGATCTTCTGTGCGAGGTCGGCCGCGCCGCGAAGTCCGGCGACACCTGCGTCGTCCTTTTCATCGATGAGATCCAGTACATCGAGAACGCCCAGCTCGGCACGCTTCTCGCCGCCATTCATCAGGTGACGCAGGAACAGCTGCCGATCCTCCTCTTCGCGGCCGGACTGCCGCAGATCACCTCGCTGTCCGGCAAGGCCCGCACCTATGCGGAACGCCTGCTGAGCTTTCAGACCGTGGGCGAGCTTTCCGACCGGCATGCGCGGGAGGCGCTGGTCGCGCCCGCCTGCGCCGAGGGCGTCGCCTACGACCCCGCCGCGCTCGACGCGATCGTGGCCGAAACGCGGGGCTACGCCTACTTCCTGCAGGAATGGGGCCGGAACGTCTGGGACATCGCCGCCGAAAGCCCCATCACCGCGGCCGAAGCGCGCGCGGCGACGCCCATCAGCCTCGCGCAGCTGGACGAGAGCTTCTTCAAAGTCCGCTTCGATCAGCTGACGCCGGCCGAAAAGCGCTACATGCGCGGCATGGCCGAACTGGGCGAGGGGCCGCACCGGTCCGGCGACATCGCCGAGGCGCTGGGCCGCAAGGTCGAAAGCGTCGCGCCGACGCGCAACTCGCTCATCCGCAAGGGCATGCTCTACAGCCCTGCCCATGGAGACACCGCCTTCACCGTCCCGCTCTTCGACGGCTTCATGAAGCGGATCATGCCCCAGATGCCCTGACGGCGGCGAATCACCCGCTTCCCGCCTCGCCCCCGCTCTGCTACGCAAGTCCTTGAACCGCCCCGCAAGGACCGCTCCATGAGCCTCGCCCAGACCGAGCCGCGCCGCATCGAGTTTTCCCAGCCTGTCCGGCAGATCGTGCAGATGGTCGTCGTGACCGGGCTCGTCTCGTTCGGGGTCACGCTGATCTACGGACCGCTGCGCACGGTCTTCGACGCGAACCCCTATCTGAACGGCTTCATCCTTTTCGTGTTCGGCATCGGCGTGCTGGCCTGCTTCCGCCAGGTCTTCACGCTGATCTCCTCGGTCAATTGGCTGGAGGGGTTCGCGGTCGACCGGCCCGGGCATGAATTCGTGGAGCCGCCGCGCCTTCTGTCGGCGCTCGCCTCGCTGCTGCGCGACAAACGCTCCCGCTCGGCGCTGACGGCCACCTCGGCGCGCTCCATCCTCGACAGCGTCGCCCAGCGGCTGGACGAGCAGCGGGACATCGCCCGCTACATCTCCAACCTGCTGATCTTCGTGGGACTTCTGGGGACGTTCTGGGGCCTCAGCCAGGTCGTGCCGGGGATCGTGGAGACCATCGCGGGGCTGATGGAGTCCGAGGGCGAGGACAGCCTGACGGTCTTCAACAACCTGATGACGGGGCTGAACACGCAGCTGGCCGGGATGGGCACCGCCTTCGCCTCGTCGCTGCTGGGGCTGGGCGGGTCGCTGGTGGTGGGGCTGCTCGACCTCTTCGCCGGACATGGCCAGAACCGGTTCTATCGCGAGCTGGAGGAGTGGCTGAGCTCCATCACCCGCATCGGCGCCGGCGGCGCGCAGGGGGAGGACGAGGACGCGACCTCGGCCGTGCTGGAGGCGTTGCAGAACACGTCCGAGCAGATCGGCGCGCTGGTCGGCCAGCTGCGCGAAGCGGATGCGCGGCGGGTCGAGGCGGATGCGCGCATCGACGCGCTGGCCGGCGCGGTGCAGCGCCTGGGCCGCGCGTTGGAGGACGACCTGGCGGAGCCGCGGAGCGACCCCCTGCTGACCGAAGCGCTGACCGCCATCGCCGAGTCGCAGGCCAGCCTGGGCGAGAAGATCGACGCCGTGGCCATGGCGCCGGCGCGCGAAACCGATGCGGAGGGCGGAATGCGCCTGCGCTCCATCGACCTGGCGCTGGCGCGGGTTCTGGAGGAGATCAGCGCCGGCCGGCAGGAGGCGACGGCGGAGCTGCGCATGGACCTGGCGCGCCTGACGCGGGCGGTCATGGTCGCCTCGGGCCAGGACCCTTCGGCCGATCCGGGCGCGGGAAAGCGCTGAGCGCATGGCCCCTGATCCATGGCACTGACCCGCCGCAGCGGCGCCCGCTTCGAAGGCACGGTCTGGCCGGGCTTCGTCGATGCGATGACGGCCCTGCTGCTGGTGCTGATCTTCGTGCTCTCGATCTTCATGATCATCCAGTTCGTTCTGCGCGACCTGGTGACCGGCAAGGACGAGCAGCTGCAGCAGCTGTCGGCGCAGCTGCTGGTGCTGGGCGCGGAGCTGTCGATGGAACGGGACCGCGCGGAGTCGCTGGAGGTGGAGGTGGGCGCCCTGACCTCCTCCCTGCAGTTCGAGCAGGAGGAGATCGCGCGCCTTTCGGCCCTGGCCCAGGGGCTGACGACGGAACGGGACGCGGCCTTGGCCCGGGCGGCGGATTTCGAAACGCAGATCGCCGGCCTGCTGGGCGATCTGGCCGGCGCGCAGGAGCGCATTCTGGCGCTGAACGCGGACCTCGCCGCCTCCGAATCCGGGCGGGACGCAGAGGCGGCGCGAGCCGACGGGGCCGAAGTGCGCCTGGCGGAGGCGCTGAGCGAGGCGGAGGCGATGAACCTGGCGCTCGCCCGCCTGCGCGATGAGATCGATGCGGAGCAGGAGGCCGCGCGCCGCGCCGCGGCCGAGCGCGCGGCGCTCGACGCGCTGGTGGCGGACCTGCGGTCCGAGGTTTCGTCCGCGGAGCTGAGCAACGCCGATCTGCTGCGCCGCCTGACCGCCTCGCAGACCGAAGCCGAGAGCGCCGCCGACGCGGCGGAGGCCGCGCGCCGCGAGGCAGAGGCGCGACGGGTGCGCATCGAGGACCTGATGGCCGTGGCGGCGGAGCGCGATGCGGCGCTGTCGGCCCTGCGCACGGCGCTCGACGGCCGCGAGGCGGAGGCGGCGCGCCTTCTGGCGGAGGCGACGGCGGCCCAGACGCAGCTGACGGAGGCCGAGGATCGGCTCGCCGCCCAAACGTCGGAGCTGGCGCGCCTTGCGGATCGGGTCGAGCGGGAGACGCTGGCCTCGGCCGAGCTGCAGGCGGCGCTGGACGCCGCGCGCGCCCGCAGCGCGACGGAGGAAGAGTTGCAGGCCCAGCTCGACCGCCTGGAGAACGCCCGCGCGGCCGAGGCCGCCCGGGCGCAGGCGCTGGAACAGGCCCTGGCGAGCGAGCGCGAGACCCTGCTGCAGCTGCGCGTCACCGAAGACGAGCGCGCGCGCCTGCTGCTGTCGTTGCAGGAGCGGTTGAGCGAGGAAGAGCAGGCGCGTCTGGCCGAGGCCGCCGCCGCCGCCGCGCTGCGCGAGCGGCTGGAAAGCTCCGACGCGGAACTGACCGCCCTGTCCCTGGCGCTGGAGCAGAAGCGGCGGGAGGCGGAGGAGACGCTGACCCTGCTCGCCGCGGCCGACGCCGCGCGGCGGGAGGCGGAGGCGGCCTCGGACATCGCCGACGGCGACCTCGACGCCGCCCGCGCCGCGCTGATCGCGCGCGAGGCGGTGCTGGCCGAGGCGCAGCGCCGACTGAGCGAGACCGAACGGCTCGCCTCCGAGGATGCGCGGCAGGTCGAGATCCTGCGCCAGCAGACCGCCTCCCTGCAGGCGGAAATCCAGCGCCTCGCCGGCCTTCTGAACCAAGAGGCGGCCGAGGCGAACGAACAGGACGTGCAGATCGCGCGCCTGGGCGAACAGCTGAACGCGGCCCTGGCCCGCGCCACGATGCTGGCGCAACGCGAGCAGCGGCGTCAGCAGGAAGAGATCGCGCGGCTGGAGGCCGAGCGCGAGTCGCTTGAAGGCCGGCGATCGGAGTTCTTCTCGCGCGTGGCGGAGGCCATCGAGGGGGAGGCGGGCGTGCGCGTGGTGGGCGACCGTTTCGTCTTCGCCTCCTCGGTCCTGTTCGCGCCGGGCTCCGCCGATCTGGGGGCCGAGGGTCAGGCGGCGCTGGACGAGTTCGCCGCCCTCTTCGACCGGGTGAAGGACGCTCTGCCCGAGGATCTGTCGTGGATCCTGCGGGTGGATGGACATACCGACGACGTGCCCATCGGGCCCGGCGGACGCTTCGCCGACAACTGGCAGCTCAGCCAGGCGCGCGCCGTGTCGGTCGTGCGCTACCTTGCGGAGGAGAAGGGCTTCGCGTCCGATCGTCTCGCCGCCAACGGCTTCGGCGAGTTCCAGCCGGTGGACCCGGCCGACACGCCCGAGGCGCGGGCGCGCAACCGGCGCATCGAGCTGAAGCTGACGGAGCGCTGAGGCGGCGGATCAGCGCCGCGCGCCGCGCTTGGCCTCGGACCGGCAGCGGTCGGAACAGTAGCGCACCTCGTGCCAGACCTTCTCCCACTTCTTGCGCCAGGCGAAGGGGCGGCCGCATTGGGCGCAGTCCTTTTGCGGCAGATCGCCCTTGCGGCGCATCCTCGCCATGGGGTCAGAGGCCCAGATCGCCCTGGCGCGGATCGGGCGCCTTGGCCTCGCGCCGGCGGGCCGCGCGCTGGCTGGCGGCCCCCACCTGCGGCAGACCGGATTTGCGGGAGCCATGGGCCGCCTGGATCGCGTCGGCCTGCGCGCGGAATCCCTCGCCGCGGCGCACCGCATAGACCTGGTTCTTGGCGCGCTTGGCCGCCTTGACCACGTCCACCAGCGGCGGCGGGTAATCCGCCGGCGGCGCCTCGGCCTTCCACGGCTCGTGCACGCAGGGGCCGGAGAGGCTGCGCAGTTCGGGGACCCACCGACGGATGAAGACGCCGTCCGGATCGTGGTCCTTGCCCTGCTTCACCGGATTGTAGAGCCGGATGGTGTTGATGCCGGTGGTCCCGCTTTGCATCTGGGACTGGTTCCAGTGGATGCCGGGCTCGTAGTCGGCGAAGGCCCGGGCCAGATGCAGGCCGGAGCCGCGCCAATGCAGCCAAAGGTGATAGCTCGCGGTCGCCTGCAGCATGGCGCGCATGCGGAAGTTGATCCACCCGGTGGCGTTTAGCGCGCGCATGCAGGCGTCGACGAACGGCAGGCCTGTGCGCCCCTCGGCCCAGGCGGCGAGGCGGTCGGCGCCCTCCCCCTCCGTGCGGATGGCGTCGAAGGCGGGGTGGACGTTCTCCACCTCGAACCGCGGGGCGCTCTCCAG
>JBCBYE010000395.1:0-4632 GCA_039816075.1 Pseudomonadota bacterium
TCGACCTGACCGGGGAACCTTGGGGAGCCGCATGATGGCAGAGCTGCGCCTGTGGGATGTGCGCAAGACGTTTCCCGGCGGGGCGGTGGCGGTCGAGGGGGTCGACCTCCGCTTCCCCGCCGGGGAACTCACCGCTCTGCTGGGCCCGTCGGGCTGCGGCAAGACGACCTTGCTCCGTATGATCGCGGGGCTGGAGGCGCCCACATCCGGGCGCATCGAGCTTGGGGGAGAGGACATCACGGCCAGGCCCGCGCATGAGCGGCGGTTCGGCATGGTGTTCCAAAGCTTCGCGCTCTTCCCGCACCTCTCGGTGTCGGAGAACGTGGCCTATGCGCTTGCGATCGCCGGTCGGCCCAAGGCCGAGCGGCGCTCCAAGGCGCTGGAACTTCTGGATCTCGTGCAGTTGAGCGGCTTCGCCGACCGTCGCATCGGAGAGCTCTCCGGCGGCCAGCGCCAGCGCGTCGCCATCGCCCGCGCCCTGGCGCAGGAGCCGCACGTCTTTCTGCTCGACGAACCCATGAGCGCCCTCGACGCCAAGCTGCGCGAGGAGATGCAGGTGGAACTGCGCCTGCTGCAGCAGAAGCTGGGCATCACCACCGTCGTCGTCACCCACGATCAGCGCGAGGCCATGACCATGGCCGACCGCATCGTGGTCATGTCGAACGGACGGGCGGAGCAGGTGGGCGCGCCGACCGAGGTCTACGAGCACCCCGCCAACGCCTTCGTCGCCGAGTTCATCGGCAAGGCCAACATGCTCGACGGCGCGGCGATGGAGGGCGGCGTGCGCCTGCCCTGCGGCTGCGAGCTGTCCGTGGCGCCGGCGCCGTCCTACCTGAACGGCTCCAACGTCACGCTCGCCTGCCGCCCCGAATGGACCCGGCTGGCCGACGGGCCCGGGCCGAACCGGCTCGCCGCCGACGTGACCTTCGTTCGCGACGTGGGCCAGGTGCGCGAGATCCATCTCGACGCCGGGGGCCGGCCGATGATCTGCGAGCTGCCGTTCTCCTCGCCCGCGCGCCCCAAGGTCGGCGAGGCGGTGCATCTGGAACTGCCGCCTGAGATGCTGCGCGTGTTCCCGCCCCCGCGCGCGGCCTGACGCGCCCATGACCGGCAGCGCCATCGCCTCGCTCCGCGCCCGCCTCGCGGCGCTGGCCATCGAGGACTCCGGCGCGATGGGCGCGCAAGCCGAGACGGGCGACGAAACGGCGCCCGGGACGACCCAAGCCGCCGCCGCGGCGCCGGCCCCCGTCGCCGCCGCGGCGCAGGACCGCTTCCGCCTTTTTCAGATGGCTCTTTTGGTCTTTCTGACCGCGGTCTGCGTCGCGCCCTTCGCCATCGTGCTGGTGGTCTCCTTGGGCGAGCCGCTGCCGGGCAAGGCCTGGGACTGGGCCTTCAGCGGGCAGAACTACACGCGCGTCTTCGTCGGCCTCGACTGGCCCGACAGCACGTCGTTCCTCTACCTCCAGCGGCTGATGTGGAGCTTCATCTACGCCGCCGTCGCCTCCGTCGTCTCCGTCGCCTTCGCCTTTCCTTTCGCCTGGCTGATGACCCGCGGCTCCCGCCGCTCGCAGACCGCTTGGCTGGTGTTCCTGCTGGCCTCGCTGAGCCTGTCGGAAGTCTTCGTGGTCATGGGCATCGACATCCTGCTGTCCAACCGTTCCGGCCTGCCCATGGTGTTTCGCGAAACAGGGCTGACGCAGCTGCTCAAGGACACCGGCGGGTTCCAGTGGTTCCGCGACATGGGTCTCGCCTCGCCTCGCAACGTGCGGTTCAAGACGTCCGTCCTCGCGACGGTCGGGTCCATGAGCTACCTGGTGTTCCCCTATGCGGTGATCCTGCTCTACCCCGCCTTCTCGCGCATCGACGCCTCCATGCTGGAGGCGGCGCGCACCATGGGGGCGCGGCCCATGACGGTCATGCGCACGGTGGTGCTGCCGCAGGTGCGCGTGGCGCTGATCGGGGCGTCGCTGCTCCTGTTCGTGTTCCTGCTGGGGGCGTACGTGGCGGTCACCGTCTTCGCCGATCCGGCCAAGCAGACCATCGCCGTCTCCATCTATGAAAGCGTGCGCGGCGCCACCCTCAACGCGCCCTTCGGCGCCGCCCAGGCCATCGTGCTGCTGGTCACGGCCGCCGCCTTCCTTGGACTTTCCACCCTGCTCGCCCGCGCCGGAGGTCCCCGTGACCCGTCCCATTGAGCTTGCCCTCGGCCCCGACCGGGCGGCGCCCATGCCGGAGATCCTGCGATGACCCGCATCGGCTGGGCCGGCCGCGCCTACATGATCTGGTGCACTCTCTTCATCGCCGCGCCGATCGTGGTGGTCTGCGCCGCGGCGCTCAACGGCGGACGCTCCATGCTGTTTCCGCCGCAGGACCCGACGCTGGGACGCTTCGTCGAGTTCTTCGTGACCGAAGAGGTCTGGACGCGCTCCCTCGCCAACTCCGTCGTGATCGCCCTGGCCTCCGCCGGGCTCGCCACGCTGCTGGCCTGGCCGGTGGCCTACGGGCTCTGGCGGTCCAACTCGCCGCTGTCGCGGGCGCTGGGCGCGGCGGGCGGCATGCCCTTCGTGCTGCCGCCCATCGTCTTCGGCGTGGGCCTTGGCTTTCAGTGGGCCTTCATGGGGATCCTCGGCACGCTGGGAGCCGGCATCGTCAGCCACGCGGCGCTGCACATGGCGCTGCCGCTGGCCACGATTTCCATCGGACTGCAAAGCATCGACCGAAGCCATCTCGACGCCGCCGCCACCATGGGCGCGACGGAGGGCACGGCCTTCCGTACCGTCGTGGCGCCGCAGACGCTGCCCTACACCGCCTCGGGCTTCTTCTTCGCCCTGGTGCTGAGCTTCAACGAATTCATCGTGATGTTCTTCGTCTCGGCATCGGCCTATTCGACCGTCACGCTGCAGATCTTCAACTCCCTGCGCAACGGCTTCACCCCCACCATGGCCGTCGGCGCGATCACCTTCATCCTGACCGCAGCCCTCGTCTTCTCCGCCGTCGCCCGCTTCGGCGACCTGCCGCGCCTGATGGGCGCCGATGAGAGCCGGTCCTCGTAACCGCCGGGAGGCCCCATGCCCAAGCAGCCCCTGATCGTCGGCAAAGCCGTCGTCATCGTCATCGACATCCAGAAGGGCAGCTTTCTGGAGGACTACGACGTCGGCATCGCCAAGATGCCCGGCTACGTGGACAACATGCGCCGCTCTCGCCGCGTGATCGACGCGGCGCGCGCGGCCGGGGTCCCGGTGATCTTCATTCAGGAGGCGCACCGCCCCGACCTGGTGGATTTCGGGCGCGAGCTGGACGGCGACGAGACCGTGCACTGCGTCGAAGGCCGCGAGGGGACGGAGCTCGCCGCCGAGGTCACCGGCTACACGCCGGCCGACTACTTCATCCGCAAGCGGCGCTACTCCGCCTTTTTCGGCACGGATCTGGAGATCCTGATCAAGGGCCTCAAGGCCGAGACGCTGATCCTGATCGGCGGTCTCACCGACGTCTGCGTGCACTACACCTTCGCCGACGGACATCAGCACGACTATTACTGCCGCGTCGTCGCCGACGGCGTCGGCGGCTCCAGCCAGGCCGCCCATGACGCCTCGCTGACCGCGATGGAGTATCTGCAGCATGGCGCCGTCCGCCGCACCGACGAGATCGTCGCCGCGCTCGGCGGCCGCGCCGTCGCGGCGGAGTGACCGACCCCGCGCCGGACCTCGACGACCTTCAGGGCATTTGGCGCCGCGACTGGCTGCGCGCGCCCGGCATCGAGGATGCCGAAACGGAGGTCCTGTGGTTTCAGGCCGGTCCCTGGCACGTGGACCTGCGCCTGCCGCCGGGCCTCGAGGCGCTCTCCGGCCCCTTGAGCGGGTTGGACGTGAACGCCCTTGACCTGGTGGCGCAGGCCGAGGGCTTCGCCGGCGAAACCACGCTGGAGCGGGGCGTGTGCGCCTGGCGACGGAAGATCAACTGGCGCGGGCCAACGGAGGGCCCCGATGCCGGTCGGCTGAGCTGGCGCGACGAGGCGCTGCACGAGGACGGCGTCTTCGCCGATTACGAGGAGCTCTGGCGCCGCGACGCCCCCGGCCCGGCCGAGGCGCTGCGTCTGACCGACGACGCCGGGCGCCTGGCGATCCTGATCCGCGTCGGCGATCGTTTCGCCCTGGGCCGCGCCGCGCCCGAGGGCATGGGCGGCGCGCCGCTGGCCGAACGGCTGCGGACCGCGCTGGCTGCCCGCCATCGCGCGGCGCTGGAGCGCCTGTTCGACATGGAGTTCTGCTGCGGCCGACTGGCGGAGGAGGGCGGGCGGATCGAGCGCTCCACCCTGCCGGGCCGCGCCGGCGATCTCGCCTTCGCCGGCGATCCGTTCTCGGGCGCCGAGGCGACGCTCCTCTCCCGCAGTTTCGACGGACGGCTTCTCTCCGCCCCCTGGCGTCCGGCCTGAGGGAGGCGGCCCCGGATCAGGTCCGGGGCAAGACGGCGCCCGGCGGCGCCGGGCGAACGACCTTCGCCGGCCGCTACGGCGCCCAACGCCGCAGGTAATCCTCGCAGATCTCCCGCAGCCGCGCGGGGCCGAAGCTGGGATCGTGCCCCGCATGCACGGTTTTCACGTCCAGCCTCGCCAGCCGCCGCAGCGTCTCCCGA
>JBCBYE010000779.1:0-1980 GCA_039816075.1 Pseudomonadota bacterium
AGAGCGCGCGCCCCTGCAGATCCGCCAGGATGCCGGTCTCCACCGCGCGCAGATTGCCCTCGGCCAGCCCGCGGGAGACGGCGGCGGCCAGGTCCGCGAAGGCGTCGGGATCGGTCAGCGCCAGGTCCGCGCCGCGCGTCCAGAAGCGCAGATGCGCGATCACGTCGTTGATCGTCCAGCCCTTGAACTGAGTGGCCCGGCGCCAGCCGTCCTCGGGTAGATCCGCCAGAATGGCGGCGAGCGCCTCCGTCTCCTCCAGGAAATCCTGGGCTTGGTCGAGCGTCATGGCGCGGCTTCCGTCTGCGTGTCGTTCGAGCTGTCGTCGGGGTCAGGGTCGGGGTCGGGGTCGGGTTCTATGTCCAGTATCGGGTCGCCCGCGGCGGTCTGGTCGCCTGGGCGGCGGTGGATGCGGGCGACGCGGCCGGCGACCGGCGCGGTCAGCCGGTGCTGCATCTTCATGGCTTCAAGCACGGCCAGCAGGTCGCCCTTCGCCACCGCATCGCCCTCCGCCGCCTCCAGCGAGACGAGGCGGCCGTGCATCGGCGCCTCGACCCGGCCGTCCGCGCCGGCCTCCGCCGCCGCCCCGCCGGCGGAGAGCACGGCGAAGCTCAGCTGCCTCGGCCCCAGCGCCAGCCGCGCCGCTTCGCCGTCGCAGGTCCAAAGCGCCTCGACCGTCTCCCCCCCGCATCGCAGCCGGGCGCGGCCCGCGGCGGCGGCCTCCACGACGATCTCATGCGCGGCCTCGCCCGCCACGCGCCAGCCGCCGGGGATCGGCCGCGCGGAAAACTCGAACCGCGCCTCCCCCGCGCCCAGCGTCAGCCGAGACGCCAGACCCGCGTCGGAGGACCAGCCGCGCAGCTCCGCCCTCAGCCCCCCGGCCGCCGCGGCCGAGGCCGCCGCCGCCTCCAGAACCAGGGCGGCGGCCATCGCCGCTTCGGCCTCGGACGCCGGCGCGTCGACCGGGGCGGGGAGGGCCGCCTCCAGCCAGGTCGTGGCGACGCCCCCGGCCGCGAAGTCCCGATGGCCCGCCGCCTCGCGCAGGAAGGCGGCGTTGCTGCGCGGGCCCAGCACCGCCGTCCGCGCCAGCGCCGCCGTCAGGCGCGCCAGCGCGATCTCCCGCGTCTCGCCCCAGGCGACGACCTTGGCCAGCAGCGAATCGTAGACCGCCGGAACCTCGGCCCCCTCGGCATAGCCCGCATCCACGCGCAGCCCCTCGCCCGTCGGCATGCGCCAGCCCAGGATCGGCCCGGCGGAGGGCAGGAACCCCGCCGCGGGGTCCTCGGCGCACAGCCGCGCCTCCACCGCATGGCCGTGCAGCCGCACGTCCTCTTGCGACAGGCCCAGGGGCCGCCCGGCCGCCACGCGCAGCTGCAGGGCCACGAGGTCCAGGCCCGTGACCGCCTCCGTCACCGGATGCTCCACCTGCAGCCGCGCGTTCATCTCGAGGAAGAACGCCTCGCCGCCGGGCGAAACCAGGAACTCCGCCGTGCCGGCGTTCACGTAGCCGCCGGCGCGGGTGAGCCGCCTCGCCGCCTCGGCCAGCGCTGCGCGCGCGGCCTGCGAAAGGCCCGGCGCCGGCGCCTCCTCCAGCACCTTCTGGCGACGCCGCTGGGCGGAGCAGTCGCGTTCGCCCAGCGTCAGCACCGCGCCGTGGGCGTCGGCGAGCACCTGCACCTCCACATGCCGGGCCCCGTCGAGGGCGCGCTCCAGGATCAGGGCGTCGTCGCCGAAGGCGGTCGCCGCCTCGCCCCGCGCCAGGCGCAGGGCCTCGGGCAGGGCCTGCGCCGCGTCGACCCGGCGCATGCCGCGCCCGCCGCCGCCGGCCCTGGCCTTGACCATCAGGGGAAAGCCGATGCCCGGCGCCGCCGCGATCAGCGCCGCGTCGTCGGCGCCGGGGTCGTTCAGCCCCGGCAGCACCGGCACGCCTTCGGCCTCGGCCTGGTCTGGGTCGGCCCGCCGCCCGAGGCGCTGGCGCTGATG
>JBCBYE010000719.1:0-2253 GCA_039816075.1 Pseudomonadota bacterium
CCGCCCGAACTCCCCCGCACGACCTCCCCCCGACCGGCGCAAGACAACGGACGCCGCGAGGGGGAGTGCGGGCGGGGCCGACGTTCTCTCGCAGAGAGAACGAGGGCCCGAACGCGCCCCCCTCGCGGCGCGCCCCCGCGCCTGCGCCCTGTAAACCCCGCGACGCCTGCGCCACACTCCCGCCCGACCCCGACGCGCAGGAGCCTCGCCCATGGACATCGCCGCCCTTCCCTTCGACGCCGACGAGATGCTCGCCCGCCTGCGCCCCTGGGTGGAGTGCGAGAGCCCAACCTACGACCCCGCGGCGGTGGACCGGATGCTGGACCTCGCGTCGCACGACCTCGCCGCGCTGGGCGCCTCGATCGACCGCATTCCGGGCCGCGTCGGGGCCGACGGCACGCGGGTGGGCGGCGCCCTGCGCGGACGTCTTCCGCATCCGCGGGCGGGAGAGCCGGGGATCCTGATCCTCGGCCATGTCGACACCGTGCACCCGGTGGGCACGCTGGAAAAGCTCCCGTTCCGGGTGGAGGGCGGCAAGGCCTGGGGCCCCGGCATCTGCGACATGAAAGGCGGCGACCGCATCGCGATCGAGGCGGTCGCGACGCTGGCCCGGGCCGGCATCGAAACGCCCCTTCCGGTGACGATCCTCTACACCCCCGACGAAGAGATCGGCACGCCCGCCTTCCGCGAGCTGATCGAGGCGGAGGCCGCCCGCGCCCGCGCCGTCCTGGTGCCCGAGCCCGGCCGGCCCGAGGGCGGGGTCACCTCCGGCCGCTACGCCATCGCGCGCTTCGAGATCGAAACCCGCGGCCGGCCCAGCCATGCGGGCGCGGCGCTGGACAAGGGCCGCTCCGCCATCCGCGAAATGGCCCGCCGCATCCTGCAGATCGAAGAGATGACGACGCCCGACTGCACCTTCAGCGTCGGCGTCATGCATTCGGGCCGATGGGTGAACTGCGTGTCGTCCCTGGCCAAGGCCGAGGTGCTGACCATGGCGAAAAAGCAGTCGGACCTCGACGCGGGCGTGGACCGCATGCTGGCGCTGTCGGACCCCGAGGGCGACACCCCCTTCGAGGTGCGCCGCGGCGTCACCCGCCCGGTGTGGGAGCCGGACGCGGGCACGCAGGAGCTTTTGGGCCTCTACGAGGGTCTGGCGAAATCCATCGGCCGTCCATTCCGGCACGAAAGCTCCGGCGGCGGCTCCGACGGCAACTTCACCGGCGCCATGGGCATACCGACGCTCGACGGGCTGGGCGTCGACGGCGGCGGCTATCACACGCTGGACGAGCATATCGAGATCGAGAGCCTGGCGGTGCGCGGCCGGCTGTTCGCTGGGATGCTGGCGCTGATCAGCTGAACCGTGGCTTGAAATGCTTGGCGCGGCGGGAAGCGCTGCGTTAACGTTCATCCTGAGCGACTTCATGAGTCGAACCGGGGGCTGTCCGACATGACCACGATCCACCTGCCGACCGCCCTAGGCGGCTTGGCCGCGATTGCTCTGTGCGCTGCGCCCGCTCCGGCCGCAGCGCTCGAGAGCTACCATTTCGTCAAGACCATCGGAACGCTGGCCAATCTGGGCGACGGCGCGGAATCGCTCGACGTGGAGACCACCTTCGTCGATCAGCAGCGCGCCGAGAACGAGGGCGACAGGAACTTCAGCGAAGACTTCGTTTTTCCGGCGTTCGACACGTCCCTGGGAACGCTGGAGGCCGCAAGGGTCGTTCTGAACGCATCGATTTCCCCCGACGGCACGATCAACAACGACGACGGCAGTCAGGGGCACAGGATTGAGGATCTCGTCGCAACGTCGGAGCTTGAATTGCGGCTCGTCCTTTCGGGGCCCAACAAGCTGCTGAGGACCTCCGGCGAAGAGAGCGTCAAAGGCACTGATATCGGCCGCGTGGACGGGACGGATCCGTTCGACATTCCGATCCCCTCGGGTTCGCTCGACCGGTCCCTGGACACGGGCTACTCGCTGGGCCGCAGCGAGCGCGAGTCCGTGCTGACCGAAGGGCCGACGTTCCGTGTGACCGCGGCGCTGTCGCTCGTCTTCGATACGGTCGCGCTCGACGACACCAGCAGCGACACCTTCTCCTCGATGCTGTTTCCCAACGGCTCGGGGACCCTGACGCTGACCTACGAATACGAGCCCTTCGCCGTGCCGGAGCCTGAGCCGGGCGCCGACGTGCCGCTGCCCGGCGCGGGCCTTCCGGCGCTGGGCGGTCTCGCCGCCCTTGGCGCCGCGGCGCGTCG
>JBCBYE010000077.1:0-10542 GCA_039816075.1 Pseudomonadota bacterium
AAGGCCGAGAACTGCAAGTTCCATACGACGGCGGGCGAATGCCTTGCCGCAGGCTTCCGCCCCTGTCGTCGCTGCCACCAGCGATGCTCCGGCCGCCGGTCCAGCGCCGCCAGCAGCGCGGCGACGGCCGGGTCGGCGGCGGCCATGGGCTCCAGCGGGTGGCAGCGACGACAGGGGCGGAAGCCTGCGGCAAGGCATTCGCCCGCCGTCGTATGGAACTTGCAGTTCTCGGCCTTGGGCTTGCGCGCCGGGCAGGTCAGCCGACAGAAGACGCCCGTGGTCGCGACGCACACATAGGCCCGCCCGTCATAGGCGGCGTCGCGCGCCAGCAGCGCGGCGTAGAGGGTGGCGGGATCCGGCAGGTCGAACAGCATGGCCCGTGCCTAGCATGCAGGCGCGGACGCGCCGCCGGGAATCAGGCGTGGATTTCCGATGCGTGAGGCCGATCGTTCCGCCGCCTCGACCCTCGCCGCGCCCGGGATCGGCGTCGTCCCCGGCGCGCTTCCCCCTTCCCCCGCCCCCCAATCCATGCTGCGGTGCGCCAAACCGCCTTCCGAAGGACCTGCGCGCCGATGAGCATCAATGCCGCGATCACGCATCGCACCGCCTACCGCTACGACAAGCTCATTTCGATGGGCCCGCAGCTGGTGCGCCTGAGGCCGGCGCCGCATTCGCGGACCAAGATCCTCGCCTACTCGCAGCGGGTCTCGCCTGACCCGCATTTCATCAACTGGCAGCAGGACCCGTTCGGCAACTGGATCGCCCGGCTGATCTTTCCCGAGAAGGTCGATCATTTCGAAGTGACGGTGGACCTGGTGGCCGACATGGCCGCGGTGAACCCGTTCGACTTCTTCGTCGCCGACGAGGCCAAGGATTTTCCCTTCGTCTATGACGAGGCCGATGCCAAGGACCTGGCCCCCTATCTGGAGACAGGTGCGCAGGGTCCGCTTTTCGACGCGCTCTATGCGCGCCTGCCCCGGACCGCCGACCACACCGTCGACTGGCTGGTGGAGGTCAACCAGATCGTCCAGCAGGCCGTCGGCTACCGCATCCGCATGGAACCGGGCGTGCAGACGCCGGAGGAGACGCTCGAGCTCGCCTCCGGCTCCTGCCGCGACTCGGGCTGGCTGCTGGTGCACCTGCTGCGCCGCCGCGGCCTGGCGGCGCGCTTCGTCTCCGGCTACCTGATCCAGCTGACGCCGGACGTGAAATCGGCCACCGGCCCCAGCGGGCCGGAGGCGGATTTCACCGATCTGCACGCCTGGACCGAGGTCTACGTGCCCGGCGCCGGCTGGATCGGACTGGACCCGACCTCCGGCCTCTTCGCGTCCGAGGGGCATATCCCGCTCGCCGCCACGCCCTCCCCCCGCTCCGCCGCGCCGATCACCGGCGGGCACGAGAAGGCGGAGGTGGAGTTCGAGTTTGAGATGGACATCCGCCGAGTGCGCGAAGAACCGCGCGTGACGCGGCCCTTCTCCGACGCCGCGTGGAGCGCGCTCGACACGGCCGGCGACGCGGTGGACGCGCGTCTCAAGGCCCTGAACATCCCCCTGACCATGGGCGGCGAGCCCACCTTCGTGGCCGAGGCCGACCGCGACGCGCCCGAATGGAACGAGGCCGCCGTCGGCCCCACCAAGCGCGCCTATGCCGACAAGCTGATCCGCCGCCTGCGCGACCGCTTCGCGCCCGAGGGGCTGCTTCAGCACGGTCAGGGCAAGTGGTATCCGGGCGAGGAGCTGCCGCGCTGGGCGCTCGGCCTCTACTGGCGCCGCGACGGGGAGCCGCTGTGGTCCCGCCCCGACCTGATCGCCGACGAGCCGCCGGTGCTCACCACCGCGCCGCCGTCGAAACCTCAGGTGGAGGCCGCCGCCCGCTTCACCGCCGCGCTGGCCGAGGCGCTGGACCTCGAAGCCGAGTATGTCGAACCCGCCTACGAGGACCCCGCCCCCTTCATCCTGCGCGAGGCGGAGCTGCCCGAGAACGTCGACGCCGTCGACAACAAGCTCGAAGACCCCCTCGAACGCCGCCGCCTCGCCAAGGTGTTCGAACGCGGGCTGGCGCAGCCTGCCGCCTGGGTCCTGCCGATCCAGCCCTGGCAGGCGCAGGACGTCTCCGCCCGCCGCCCCCGCCGCTTCGTCTGGCGGACGGAGCGGTGGCGCACCCGGCGCGGCAAGCTCTTCATGACGCCCGGCGACAGTGCCGCGGGCTATCGCCTGCCGCTCAGCTCCCTGCCGTTCCTCGACGAGATGAATCGGCCCTATCACATGCCGCTCGATCCCTTCGCCCCGCGTGGCCGTCTGCCCGATCCGCGCCCCGCGCGGCTCGCCCGGCAGGCGCACCCGGACCCTGCGCCGCCCGGCGCCCCCTCGGGGCGCTCCTTCCCCCTCGGGGCCGGGCCGTCGGTTCCGGCCGAACCCGGCGCCCTGCCGCTCGGCGCGGCGGAGCCCGATCCGGGCATCGCCATCTACGCCCAGGCCGTGCGCACCGCCGTGACGGTCGAACCCCATGACGGCGTCCTTCGCGTCTTCGTGCCGCCGCTGCCCTCCGCCGACGCCTTTGTCGATCTCTGCGCGGCGGTCGAGGATGCCGCCATCGCCTCGGGCCTGCCGGTGCAGCTGGAGGGCTATGCGCCCCCCTCCGACCATCGCCTGCAGAAGATCCTCGTCACGCCCGACCCCGGCGTGGTCGAGGTCAACGTGCAGCCCGCCGCCTCCTGGCGCGAACAGGTGGAGATCACCGAGGGCCTCTACGAGGACGCCAAGCAGATCGGCCTCGCCACCACCAAGTTCATGTACGACGGCCGTCAGACCGGCTCGGGCGGCGGCAATCACATCGTCTTCGGCGGCGCCTCCCCCGACGTCTCCCCGTTCCTCAACCGACCCGACCTGCTCGCCTCCATCGTCCGCTACTGGCAGCTGCACCCCTCGCTCAGCTTCCTCTTCTCCGGTCAGTTCGTCGGCCCGACGTCGCAGGCGCCCCGCGTCGACGAGGCGCGCGACGACGTGCTCTACGAGCTCGAGATCGCGCTGGAACAGATACCCGGACCCGGCCGGCACGTTTCCCCCTGGGTGGTCGACCGCGTGTTCCGCAACCTGCTGACCGACGCCACCGGCAACACCCACCGTGCGGAGATCTGCATCGACAAGCTCTACTCCCCCGACGGCCCCACCGGCCGCCTCGGGCTGGTGGAGTTCCGCGCCTTCGAGATGCCGTCGCACCCGCGCATGGCCCTCGCCCAGGCCCTCGTCCTGCGCGCGCTGATCGCCTGGTTCTGGGAGGCGCCCTTCACCCGCCCCCTGCGCCGCTTCGGCCCGGCCCTGCACGACCGCTACATGCTGCCCCATTTCGTGTGGGCGGACTTCCAGGAGGTCCTCGACGATCTGAGCGCCGCCCACGGCCTGCCCTTCGACGCCGAATGGTTCCGCGCCCAGTTCGAATTCCGCTTCCCCCTCGCCGGCGACGTGCGCCACGGCGGCGTGCTGCTGGAGCTGCGCCATGCGATCGAGCCCTGGCACGTGCTGGGCGAAACCGGCGCCATCGGCGGCACCGTGCGCTACGTCGACAGCTCGCTGGAACGGGTGCAGGTGCGCGTGGAGGGCGATCTGGAGGATCGCTACCAGCTTTCCTGCAACGGCTGGCACGTGCCCCTGACCGAGACGGGGCGCCGCGACGAGCGCGTCGCCGGAATCCGCTACCGCGCCTGGCAGCCGGCCGAATGCCTGCACCCCACCATCGGCGTGCATGCGCCCCTGCGGCTCGACCTGTGGGACCGTTTCGCCGGACGTTCCGTTGGGGGCTGCACGCTGCACGCCTCCCATCCCGGGGGCCGAGCGGCGGACGACCAGCCGGTCAACGATCTGGAGGCGGAGGGACGCCGCCTGGCGCGGTTCGATGCGCTGGGCCATCAGCCCGGCGCCTTCGCCCCGCGGCCCGCGCGGATCTCGCCCGAAAAGCCGCTGACGCTCGATCTTCGCCGCCAACGCTGACGCCGCGCTTGCGCGCGGGGGCCGGAGGCCGGAGAACAGCGGGATGAGCGCCCCGCCTCGCTTCGACCCGGCCCTCGCCGGCCTGCTCGCGCCCTATGCGGCGCCGGCCGAGGATGCGCCGTGGGACGAGGCGATCGGCCCGGACGGCGCGCCGCGGGCCCATTGGGCGCCGCTGCTGGACTGGGTGGCGCGCGTCGGGCCCGAAGGCTACGGCGCGGTCACCGCAGAAACCCGCCGCCTGCGCGTCGAATCGGGCGTCGCCTTCAACCCTGCGGGAGAGGAGACGCCGGACGCGGACACCGACGCCTTCCCGATCCTGATCGAGCCCGCCGAATGGGCCCGCGTCGCCCAGGGCGTCGCCCAGCGCGCGCGTCTGCTGGAGGCCGCGCTCGACGACATCTACGGCGACCGCACGCTGCTGCGCGAGGGGTTGCTGCCCTCGGGCCTGGTCTACGGCAATCCCGACCACGCGATGTGGCTGCGCACGCCCGACGCGCCGGCCGGACCGTGGCTCACGCTCTACGAGATGGACATCGCGCGCACGTCCGACGGGCGCTGGACGGCGCTGGCCGATCGGGTGGACGCGCCGCTGGGCGACGGCTGGCTGATCGCCAATCGCGTCGCCTCCTCGCAAAGCTTCGCCGAACCCTTCCTGACCAGCCGCGTGCGCCGACTGGCGCGCCACTACGAGGCGGCGCAGACTTGGCTGGAGGATCTGTCCGGTCCCGACGGGCGCATGGCGCTGCTGTCGGGCGGCGGGCAGGATCCGCGATACTTCTCGCACGCCTATTTCGCCCGCTACGTGGGCGCCGCGCTGATCGAGCCGGCGGACCTGACCGTGCGCGGCGGCGACGCCTACGTGAAGACCATCGACGGGCTCAAGCCGCTGTCGGTGCTGCTGCGCGGCGTGTCGGACCGGCGACTCGACGCGCTCTTCGCGCCCGACGGGGCCGCGCCGGGGGCGCCGGCGCTGTCGCTGGCCGCCCGCGCGGGACGTCTGCGGCTGGCCAACGCGCTGGGCGCCTCGACGCTCGCCTACCGGGCGCTGGCGCCCTTCGCCCGGGCCTCCGCCCGCCGCCTGTTCGGCGAAGAGCTGTTCCTCGACGATGCACCCTGCCTCTGGCTCGGCGATCCATCGGCACGCGAGCAGGTGATGGAGGAGGCGGAGTACTGGCGCATCGAGCCCGTTTCGCGCGGGCCCGTCGACGGCGACGCGCCGCGGCTCGACGCCGTCGACCGCGACGCCCTCGCCCGGCGCCTGGCGCGCGAGGGCGACCGCTACGTGGCCGTCGCCACCCCGGCGCTGGGCACCGCCCCGGTCTGGGACGGCGAGGCGCTGACGCCGCGGCCCTGGGTGATGCGCGTCTTCGCCTCCCGCACGGCCGAGGGCTGGTCCGTGGCGCCGGGCGGCGTCGCCTCGGCCGTGGCGCCGGGCCTGCCGCCGCCGCCCCTGGGCTTCGGCAAGGACGTCTGGATCCCCGCGCGCACGGAGGAGGAGGCGCAGGCGGTCCCCACCCTCCGCTCCCGCCTCGCCGGCGCGCATCTGCGGCGCACCGGCGGCGATCTGCTCAGCCGGGTGGCCGACGATCTTTTCTGGCTCGGCCGCGGGGCGGAGCGGGCGGAGGCGACGCTGCGGGTCCTGCACCTGTCGATCGAGCGCATGCTGGGCGGCCGCGACGAGGATGGCGGGCCGGAGCTGTTGTCGGCCATCCTCGAAATCCAGGCCGCCGCCGATCCGGCACGCGCCGGCATGGCCCGCGTCCGCGACGCCGTCGCGCGCCTGACCGCGGACCATCACGAACCGCTGGGCATGCATGCGCTGCTCGGGGCGCTGCGCCGCACGGGCCTGCGCACGCGGCCTTACCTTTCGGAACAGGGCTGGCGCGCGCTCGACCGGCTGACCGGCGAGCCGGGCTGGCGCCGCCCGCCGCCGCCGGGGGCCGCCGCGGCGCTGCTGCGGCTGATCGACGACAGCCTGCTGGCGCTCTCCGCCTTCGCCGGCGCCTCGGCCGAGAACCTGACGCGCAATCATGTCTGGCGGTTTCTGGAGCTCGGCCGCGCGGTGGAGCGTGGCCTGGGCTTCGCCCGCGCCGCCCGCGCGCTCGCCGGGGAGGAACGCGCGCCGGACGAGCCCTGGTTGCGCGCCTGGCTGACGCTGGCCGACAGCCGCACCGCCTACCGCACGCGCTACCTGACGACCCCCGCGCCGGCGCCGGCCATCGACCTGCTGATCCTGGACGAAAACAACCCTCGCGCCCTGGTCCACCAGCTTTTGCGCATCGACCGGGCCCTGCGCGACCTGCCCGCCGCCGGGCCGCGGCGCAGCCCCGAACAGCGCCTGGCGCTAGCGGCGCTGACCGCGGTGCAGCTGGGCGAGCCGGAACCTCTGGCCGATGCCGACGAAGATGGCGCGCGCCCGGCGCTCGCGGCCCTGCTCGACGAGACGGAGGCGGCCCTCGCCACCCTGTCGGACGCGCTGGCGCGCAGCTATTTCGCCCATACCGAAGGGCCGCGCCGCGTCGGCGCCATGGGGCGGGCGGAGCCATGAGCCGCCTCGTCGTCCGCCACGTCACCCGCTACGCCTACGGCGCGCCGGCGGCGTTCAGCCAGCACCTGATGCGGCTGACCCCGCAGGACGGCGCCTCGCAGCGCGTGCTGGCGGCGGATCTGCGCATCTCGCCCAAGCCGGACGAGGCGGACCGCTTCACCGACGCCTTCGGCAACGCCTGCGCCGCCGCCACGGTGGCGAGCCCCCACAAGGTGCTGGAGATCGAGGCCACCGCGCTGGTCGAGCGCCTGCGCGCGCCCGACCTGATGCAGGCCGCCTCCACCCCGTGGGAGGACGTCGCCGCCGCCGCCCGCACGCCGGCCGGGCTGCCCGCGGCGCCCTTCGCCTTTCCCACACGCTTCACCGCCGCCGACGATGCGCTCGAGGCCTGGGCGCGCCGCAGCTTTCCCGCCGGCCGCCCGGTGCTGGAGGCGGCGCGGGAGCTTTGCGCCCGCATCCACGCCCATTTCGACTACGCGCCCGGCGTCACGGGGGCGGAGACGACGGGTCTGGACGCCTTCCGCGGCGCACGCGGGGTCTGTCAGGATTTCTCGCACGCCATGCTGGCGGCCTGCCGGGCCGTGGGCGCGCCGGCCGCCTACATCTCAGGCTACCTGCGCACCTATCCGCCGGAGGGGCAGGCGCGGCTGGTCGGCGCCGACGCCACCCATGCCTGGGTCGCCGTCTGGGATCCGGCCGTGGGCTGGACGGAGTTCGACCCGACCAACGACATGGAGCCGGGTCTCGACCATATCGCCCTGGCCCGCGGCCGGGACTACGGCGATTGCTCGCCGGTCACGGGCCTGGTGGTCGGCTCCGGCGGTCAGACCTTGACCGTGTCGGTCGACGTCGCCCCGGCCGACGCGGCGGCGCAGGGCCGTTCGCAGGCGCAGGCGCAGGCGCAGGCCCAGGCGTCGCCCGGCGCAACCTAGCCCGGCGGCGCGCGCATCAACACCGGCAGATCCGGCCAGGGCGGACCGTCGAGCCAGGCCTTGAACAGCCCCTCGAACGCCGCCAGATCGCCGCGCGATCTCGCGCCGTCGCGGAACCACCACCAGGCCTGCAACGGCCCTTCGGCATCCCATTCGGGGTAGATGTAGGCGCAGCCGAGATAGGCGTCGGTCTCGGCATCGGCGATCACCCAGGCGAAGCTGCGCTGCGCCTCGAACTCCCGCTGGTGCCAGGCCAGGTCAATCAGGTCGGCCTCCCGCGTCAGGCCCAGCGGCCAGTCGCCGTCCGACACGCCGACCAGCGAAGCCTCGCTCTCCTTGATCGCGGCCATGTCCTCGTCCAGGTCGTCGACCCCGAGGATGCGCAGCAGGAACGGGCCCAGACGCTCCCGCCGCGGGATGTCGCGTCCGGCGAAGGCGGGATGCGGCTTCACCGGCTCAGCCCGCCGCCGTGTCGATGGACTTGGCGGGGCGCTTGAACGGGTTCTCGTCGTACTGTTCGAACTCCGGCGTGAAGACGCCCTTGGCCTTGGCGTCCGCCATGTAGCGGAACGCGTCGACCGTCATGGCCATCAGGTGATCTCCGGCCTTGAACGGGGGATACTTCTCCAGCGCCTCTTCCGTCCGGAACTTCTCCAGCGGCTGCACGATGGCGTGGTAGTCCAGCCCGAAGAAAAGCGGGCAGCTGAACCGCTCCCGCCCGATATTGATCACGCGGTGCTGCGTGGACTTGAACCGTCCCCCGCTCCACGCCTCGAAGATGTCGCCGATGTTGACGATGAAGCAGCCGGGGATCGGCGGCGCCTCGATCCACATGTCGTCGGCGTTCATCACCTGCAGGCCCGGGCCGCCCTGCAGCAGAATGGTGAAGCACTCGAAATCGCTGTGCGGCGAGATGCCGGTCACCTCCGGCGTCGCCGGCATGTCGTTGGGCACGTAGCGCAGAAGGCGCAGCTGGCTGGTGGGCTGATTGATGTGCTGCGTCAGCTCCGCCGCCGGAACGCCCAGCTCCAGCGCCAGACAATCAAGCAGCTTCAGCCCCAGGCCGAAGATGGCGTCGTAATACCCAGACACCGTCTGCTTCCACCCCGGCAGGTCCGGCCAGACGTTGGGGCCCGTCATGCGCCAGCCATGCAGGCTGTCGGGATGGTCCGCGGGCGCCTCCCAGCTCATGTCCCAGGCTTCGTTGAAGTTGATGCGTTTGGGGAAATCGCTGCCGTTCTCCTCGAACGGCACGTAGCCGCGGTGGTGGCTGGAGAAGCCGCACCAGTTCTTCATCTTGGCGCTGCGCGGCTGGTCGTGGAATTCCCGGCTCGCCGCCAGCACGCCGTCGATCAGCGCCTGCGGCACGCCGTGCCCGGTGACGTAGAAGAACCCGCTGGTGCGCGCCGCCTCGCCCAGCGCCGCCGCCACCCGCGCCTTGGCCTGCGGGTCGGCGGAGGTCAGGGGCGACAGATCGATCACCGGCAGCTGCGCGTCGTCGAGCGTCAGCGCGCGCTGATCCACGGTGGCGTCATAGGTCTCGGCGGAGGGTCCGTCCTGCATCGCAACGCTCCTCAGGCAGGTGATTCGTGACGCAGCGATGATGCTGGTGCGAACGTCGCCGCACCATATCTGGAAGCGCTGCGCAAAAATTAAGCGAATCGCGGCGAAAACCGCCTTGCAATCGGGCGCCGGCCCGCGGATCGCCGGTTGCGCGGGCGGGCGCCCTTGCGGGTTCCGGCATTGGCACGCCCCCTGCATATCCAGCTGCGACACATCGCGAGCGCGCAGCGCAGACATGCGCGCCGCAACGACAGGAGAAACGCAGATGACCAAGCTGATCCGACCCGCCGGCATGACGCGCCGCGGCCTGCTCAAGGCGGGCGCCGGCATCGCCGCCGCCTCGGCGCTGGGCGCCCCGGCGCTGGCGCAATCCCGCTCGATCAAGATCGGCTCCTACGGCGGTTACTTCGAGGACAGCTTCAAGGCGCATGTCTACCCGGCCTTCACCGCCGCCACGGGCATCGAGGTCGAAAGCATCACCCAGCCCAACTCCACCGACTGGCTGGTGACCATGCAGAACGCCGCCGCCTCGGGCACCGTCCCGGCGGATCTGTCGCTCTACTCCCGCGATACGATCGTGCGCGCCTCGCGCATCGGCGACATCCTCAAGCCGCTCGGCGACGTGAACGCCGACGCGCTGGACGACGACTTCAAGTTCACCGACGGCACCGGCCTGGTGGGCGTCGGGGCGATGTCCTGGTTCTCGTCGCTGGTGGTGAACCCCAACGTGGTCGAGGCGCCGACCTCCTGGGCCGACTTCTGGAACGGCGAGACCTACGAGGGCTCTTTGGGCCTGTCGAAGAACTACAACTCCTACTTCCTCGACATCACGGCCGTGACCTTCTTCGGCGGCACGGACGTGCTTTCGACCCGCGAGGGCATCGAGGCCGTCGTCGCCAAGGTGGCGGAACTTCGCCCCAACGTCGCGCTCTGGTGGTCGGCCGAAAGCCAGATGGAACAGGCGATGAAGAACGAGGACGTCATCGCCGGCATGTACTACCACGACGTGGCGGGGATCATGGCGGCCGACGGCTTCCCGATCCAGTCGGTCTTCCCCAAGGAAGGCAACCCGCAGGATTACGGCAGCTGGTGCCTGGCGACCCTTTCGGAAAAGGACGCCGAGGCGGCGGAGTTCATCACCTTCTCTTCCATGCCCGAAACGCAGGCGCTGATGAGCCGCATGATCGGCACCGCGCCCCTGATGACCCAGGAGGCCGCCGGCCTTTCGGACGACGAATTCGCGGCCGTGTCGGGCACGCCCGCGTTCACGCCGAATTTCGAGGCGTATCTGGATGAGGCCGAGTTCATCAAGGAGACGTGGGACAAGATGCTCGCCTCGACCTGACCGGGGAACCTTGGGGAGCCGCATGATAGCAGAGCGGTGAGTTCCCCGGCGGGGAAGCGGAGGTCGACCCCCTCGACCGCCACCGCCCCGCCGGGAAACGTCTTGCGCACATCCCACAGGCGCAGCTCTGCCATCATGCGGCTCCCCAAGGTTCCCCGGTCAGGTCGA
>JBCBYE010000601.1:0-2962 GCA_039816075.1 Pseudomonadota bacterium
AAAGCCCTGCTTCGACCGCGGCGGCTTGGTGCGGCGCAGCTCGGTCACGACCTCGGGGAAGGAGAACCATTCCGGAATCTCCAGACCTTCGGCCAGGCGGCGGCGCAGTTCGGTGCCCGAGATGTTGAGAACGGTCTGCCCCTCCTCGACCTCGTCCGCCGGGAAGTACTGCGCCTTTTCCTGCACGTAGACCATCATCTTGAACGGCACCATTTCCAGGCCGATCTCCGCCTGATGCTCGAGGAACAGGTCCTGCGCATCGTAAGGCCCGTAGAAATCCTCGCCCTTCGAGTTCTTGCCCGGCCCGGCATGGTCACGGCCGACGATGAAGTGGGTGCAGCCATGGTTCTTGCGGATCAGGCCGTGCCAGACCGCCTCGCGGGGGCCCGCCATGCGCATCGCCAACGGCAGCAGCGACATAGTGGTGGTCGAGGCCGGGTACTTGTCCAGCACCGCCTCGTAGCAGCGCACGCGGGTGAAGTGATCGATGTCGCCGGGCTTGGTCATTCCCACGATCGGGTGGATCAGCAGGTTGGCCTGCGCCTCCTTGGCGGCGCGGAAGGTCAGCTCCTGATGCGCGCGGTGCAGGGGGTTGCGCGTCTGGAACGCCACGACGCGGCGCCAGCCGAGCTTGCGGAAATAGGCGCGCAGCTCGTTCGGCGTGTCGCGGCGGGAGCGGTAGTCGTAGTGGATCGGCTGCTGGATGCCGGTGATCGGGCCGCCCAGATAGATCGGGCCGGCATGGTCGTGCAGGTAGCTGACCGCCGGATGCGCCTTGTCGTCGGCGCCGAAGACCTTCTGGGCCTCCTTCGCCTTGTTCGGCGTCCATTTGTCGGTGATCGACATGATCGCGAGGATCACGCCTTCCTGGTCGCGCAGGGCGATGTCCTGGCCGGGCGCGATGCTGTCGGCGAACGTCTCGGACACGTCGAGCGTGATGGGGATCGGCCAGAGCGATCCGTCGGCCAGGCGCATGCCGTCGACGACCGAATCGTAGTCCTTCTCGCCCAGAAAGCCCTTGAGGGGGTTGAAGCCCCCGTTCATCAGCATCTCGAGATCGCAGATCTGGCGCGGCGTCAGATCCCAGCTGGGCAGATCCGCGGCCTCCTTCTTGAGCTTGGCGGCGCTGTCGTAGGAGACGTAGAGTTCGGGGATCGGCGCGGTGTTCTCGGGATGCATGAGCCTGCGTGTCCTGCTTGCTGAAGCTGGAGGTGCGCCCCTGTTTTTCCGGGCGCCAACTGACGCGGCGCCCTATGCACCCGAAGCCTTCCGAAAGCAACGTCGCCCATGGTTGACGGCGCCGCGGGGCGGAATTGCCGCAGCGCCGTTGCCTTGGCGCCATGGGGCAGGGCGACCGCAGAGGGCCCGCAGCGGGCCCGCAGAGGACCCGCGGGGCGCCTGCGGGGCCGCTTGGCGCCGGGCGCGGGCGCGCCTAGCCTCCGGCCCGTCGCCGCCGCGGAGGACGCCCTTGCCCGATGACCGCCCCGCCGAGGCCGCCGCCTCCCCCCGCGCGCGCCTGTCGGCATTCCTGATCGTCAAGGACGAGGCGGCGCGGCTGCCGCGGACGCTGGCGGCGCTGGAGGGGCTGGCCGACGAGGTGGTGGTCGTGGACAGCGGATCCTCGGACGCGACCGTCGAGATCGCGCGGGCGGCCGGCGCGCGGGTGGAGCATCGGGACTGGGAGGGCTACGGCCCGCAGAAGCGGTTCGCCGAGGGGCTGTGCGCGCACGATTGGGTGCTGAACGTCGATGCGGACGAGGTGGTGACGCCGGCGCTGGCGGCGGAGATCCGGGCGCTGCTGGCGCAGGGGCCGGCGCCGGGGGCCTATGCGGTGCGGATCCTGAACGTCTATCCCGGCGATGCGCGGCCCCGGCCGTTCGCCGACGATTATCTCGTGGTGCGGCTCTATCATCGGGCGGCGGGGACCTATCGCGACCATCCGCTGTTCGACCGGGTGGAGGTTTCGGGGCCGGCGGGGCGGCTGCGGGCGCCGATCCACCATTTCCCGTTTCTCGACTGGCATGGGCTGGTGGCCAAGGAGAACGCCTATTCGAGCTGGCAGGCGGAGGCGGCGCGGCGGCGGCCCGGATGGCTGCTGCGGGTGCGGCTGGTCACGGAGGGGCCGTGGGTGTTCCTCAAGAGCCTGTTGCTGCGCCGTCATGTTCTGGGCGGGTGGAAGGGGGTCGCGTTTTCCGGGGTGATCGCCTTCGCCCGCTGGCTGCGCATCGTGAAGCTGCTGGCGCGCGAGGAGGACCGGCGCCGCTAGGCGGCGATGCGGGCGCGCGCGGGTGGGCGGGCGGGGCGTGCGCCCGCATCGCCGCCGGGCCACGATGCGCCGCGGTCAGCGCAGCTTGGCGCGGGCTTTCAGGCCGGCGGCGGTGGCGAGGACGAAGCCGACCAGGCCGGTCAGGATCCAGCCGTCGAGCCACAGGCAGGTGACCACGAAGGCCACGAAGCCGACGGAGCTGCACAGGCCCTGATTCAACCGCTCCAGCCCCGACCACACCATCAGGCCGAAGACGCCGGCATAGGCGGCGCCGATCAGCACTCCGGCGAGAGCGTCCATCAGCATCGGGCGGGGCCTTTTCGAACGACGCGGCGCGGGACCGCTTGATGGGCCAGCCCGGCCGGCTTGCCAAGGGGGCGGCCGGCGCGCAAGGCTGACGCAAAGGCAAGCGCGCCTTAGGCGCGGATCGAAAAGCGGCGCGGCCGGCGCCCGGATGGGAGGATGCGGACCATGGCTTCGGACCTGAGGGGCGTGATCGCCCCCTTCACCACGCCGTTCGGCGAAGACGACGCCCTGCGGCCCGGCGACATCGGCCTGCAGGTGGAGTGGATGCTGGCGCAGGGCGTGCACGGGCTCGCCGCCGGAGGATCCACCGGCGAGGGGCACGCGCTGAGCCGCGAGGAGCATCTGACGGTGCTGCGCGAGACCGTGGACGCGGTCGCGGGGCGGGTTCCA
>JBCBYE010000213.1:0-6930 GCA_039816075.1 Pseudomonadota bacterium
CTCCTTGGCCTTGGGCAGCGTCGTCTTGATCTGCTCGTGCTCGATCAGGCTGCTGGCCAAGGAGATGAAGCGGATCATCGACAAGCTGATCACGCTCGGCAAGAAGGGCGACCTGCACGCCCGCCGCCTCGCCATCTCCAAGATCCGTCAGGAAGAGGCCGTCAAGAAGCTCTTCGACGTGCTCGGCCCCCGCTATGCGGAGCGCTCGGGCGGCTATTCCCGCGTGCTCAAGGCCGGCTTCCGCTTCGGCGACATGGCGCCCATGGCGATCATCGAGCTGGTCGACCGCGACCCCGAGGCCAAGGGCAAGGTCGATCGCGAGCGCGTCGCCGCCGAAGAGGCGATGGTCGACGAAGAGTGACGCCGCCGCCCCGGCGCCGCGCGACGCACAAGGGCCGCCCCCGGACAGGGGCGGCCCTTTCGCTTTTCGCCTCCGGCGCCTACCTTCGCCCATCGGAGGAGATGCCATGACGCCGATTGCGATCCGACGCCCCTGGTCGCCCCGCCCCCGAGCGCGACGCCCCGCGTCAGCGCAGGAAGGTCGTCGCCCACAGGATGCCCGCGCCGGGCACGGCGAACAGGGCGGCGAGCAGCAGCAGCGCATCGAATTTCCGTCGCCAGGCGGGGCGCTTGTCGGGTGCGGTCATCTCGGTCTCTCCTCAGGTCAGCAGCGCGGCGACGAGGCCGGCCAGCGCCAACGGCAAGATGTAGGATGCGGCCATCCAGGCCATGAAGCGGCGGCGCAGCCGAGGCGGCAGCCGGCCGTCTTCGTCTCGTTTAGTCACGCGGTATCTCCCGCCAACACTACTTCGCGGAACCATCTAGGCGGGGCGCGGGCGGCGTCCGGCGCCACGGCGCCGCGCGTCCGGCCGCCGCGCGGCATCGTGGCCCGCCGGATGATCCGCCCGCTGCGCGCCGCCGCCGCGCTCGCCTGCGCCCTCTGGCTCGCGCTTCCCGCGCCGGCGCCGGCGCAGACCGCGCGCGTCCCCGACAGTCAGGCCGAAATCCAGCTCTCCTTCGCCCCCGTCGTCAAACGCGCCGCCCCGGCGGTCGTGAACATCTATGCCCGCCGCATGGCCCCGCGCCGCGCCTCGCCGTTCCAGGGCGATCCGTTCTTCGAGCGCTTCTTTCAGGGCCTGATGCCGCGCGGGCGCAGCGTGCAGAACTCTCTGGGCTCGGGCGTCATCGTGTCGGCCGACGGCCTCGTCGTCTCCAACCACCACGTGGTCGGCGGGGCGGAGGAGATCCGCGTGGTCCTCGCCGACCGACGCGAGTTCGACGCGCAGGTGCTGCTCTCCGACCCCGAGAGCGACCTGGCGATCCTGCGCCTCGACGGCGCCGCGGACCTGCCGTTTCTGCGCCCCCGTCCCTCGCGGGGGCTGGAGGTCGGCGACCTCGTCCTCGCCATCGGCAACCCGTTCGGCGTGGGTCAGACCGTCACCTCGGGGATCGTCTCGGCCCTGGCGCGCACCCGCGCGGCGCCGCAGGGCGGCGTCGGCTATTTCATCCAGACCGACGCGCCGATCAATCCGGGCAATTCGGGGGGCGCGCTGGTGGACATGCGCGGCCGCCTGATCGGCGTGAACACCGCCATCGTCACCCGCTCCGGCGGCTCCAACGGCATCGGGTTCGCCGTCCCGGCGGAGCTGGTGGAGCAGGTCGTCGCCCAGGCCCGCGCCGGGCGCAGCACGCTCGCCCGGCCCTGGGGCGGCCTCGCCGGGCAGGCCGTCGACGGCGCTCTGTCCGAGGCGCTGGGGCTGGAAACGCCCATGGGCCTGGTGGTCGCGCAGCTGCACCCCGCCAGCCCCTTCGCGGCCGCGGGCCTGGCGCGTGGCGACGTGCTGCTGAGCCTCGACAACCAGCCCGTCGCGGGACCCGAGGAGTTCGACTTTCGCCTCGCCGCCCTCGGCCTGGGCGCGCAGACCACCGCGCGCTGGCTGTCGGACGGCAAGCGGCGGCGCGCCGAGGTGACGCTGGGCGCCGCGCCCGACGAGCCGCCGCGCGACCCGCGCCGCCTGGGCCGGCAGACGGCGCTGCCGGGCCTGCAGGTCGCCAACCTCAACCCCGCCCTGGGCGAGGAGCTGGGCGCGCCGCTGGGCGCGGAGGGGGTCGTGGTCGTCGATCCCGGCCCCGTCGCCTCGCGCGTGGGCTTTCGCCGCGGCGACGTCCTGCTGGCCTTCAACGGCGAACCGCTGGACAGCCCGGGCGAGCTGGTGCGCCTGGCGCGCGAACGTCCCGCGGCCATCGCCGTGGACATCCTGCGCGACGGTCGCCGCGGCACGCTGCGCTTTCGCCTCTGACGTGGCCCCGTCCGACCTTTTCGGCGACGCGGCCGCGCCGGCGCCGGAGGCCGCCGGCCCGCGCCCCCTCGCCGACCGCCTGCGCCCCGCGCGGCTGGAGGAGGTCGTGGGTCAGGACCACCTTCTCGCCCCGGGCGCGCCTCTGCGGGAGATGACGGAGGCCCGCGCGCTGCCCTCGCTGATCTTCTGGGGGCCGCCGGGGGTGGGCAAGACCACGCTGGCGCGGCTGCTGGCCGATGCCACGGACCTCGCCTTCGTCCAGATCTCCGCGATCTTTACCGGCGTCGCGGACCTGCGGAAGGTCTTCGACGCCGCGGTCCTGCGCCACGGGCAGGGGCGCGGCACGCTGCTGTTCGTCGACGAAGTTCACCGCTTCAACAAGGCGCAGCAGGACGGTTTTCTGCCCCATATGGAGTCCGGCGCCATCACCCTGGTCGGCGCCACGACCGAGAATCCCAGCTTCGAGCTGAACGCCGCCGTGCTGAGCCGCGCGCAGGTGCTGGTCCTGAACCGCCTCGACGCCGACGCGCTGGAACAGCTGCTGCAGCGGGCCGAGGCGACGGAAGGGCCCCTGCCGCTGACGCCCGACGCCCGCGCCGCGCTGATCGCCATGGCCGACGGCGACGGCCGGGCGCTGCTGAACCTGGCGGAGCAGGCATTTCGCCTCGGGCCCGAACCGGCCGACGCCCAGGCCCTGGCCCGCCGCCTCACCCGCCGCGCCGCGCAATACGACAAGTCGGGCGAGGCGCATTACAACCTCATCTCCGCCCTGCACAAATCCGTCCGCGGGTCGGACCCGGACGCCGCGCTCTACTGGCTCGCCCGGATGCTGGAGGGGGGCGAGGACCCGCGCTATCTCGCCCGCCGCATCACCCGCATGGCGGTGGAGGACGTGGGCCTCGCCGACCCCGGCGCCGTGCGCGCCGCCCTCGACGCGTGGGAGACGTATGAGCGTCTCGGCTCCCCCGAGGGCGAGCTCGCCATCGCCCAGGCGGTCGTGCACATGGCGCTCGCTCCCCGCTCCAACGCCGTCTACGCCGCCTGGAAGGGCGCGCAGGCGCTGGCCAAAAAAACCGGGTCGGCGCCGCCGCCCAAGCACATCCTCAACGCGCCGACCAAGATGATGAAGGAACAGGGCTACGGCGCCGGCTACGCCTATGACCACGAGGCCGAGGACGGCTTCAGCGGCCAGAACTACTTCCCCGACGGGGTGGAGCGGCCGGACCTCTACAAGCCCGTGGAACGCGGCTTCGAGCGAGACCTCGCCAAGCGCGTCGAGTATTTCGCCAAGCTTCGCGCCCGCCGCCGCGACGGCGACTGACCCCGCTCAGATGAAATCGAAATCGCTGTTGCGCAGGCCCGCCAGGCTGACGCCCACGAAGATGATCTGCACCGCGTCGAACTCGACCGAGGCGTTGCCGCGCACGTCCGAGGTGATCATGTCGCCCAGCTTGCCCACCGTGCGGGAGCCGCGGACCACCACCGTGTCGAAACCCAGCTGGAAGTCGCGGATGCGGTCGACGCCGGCATCGGTCGGGTCATAGACGAACTGATCGGCGCCGGCGTTGCCCGCCAGCTTGTCGTTCCCCTCGTCGCCGTGGATCGTGTCCTTGCCGTTGCCGCCCTGGATCTTGTCGTTGCCCCGGCCGCCGCGCACCACGTCGGCCGCGCCGCCGCCGCGCAGCGAGTCGGCGCCGAAGTTGCCGTTGATCACGTCGCGCCCCGGCCCGCCGTCGATGAAGTCGTTGCCCTCGAAGCCATGGATGCGGTCGGCGCCGCGCCCTCGCATCTCGATCACGTCGCGGCCGTTCATCGTCTCCTGAAAGAACAGCAGGTTGTCGGCGTTCGAGGCGGTGGAGCTGACCGTGAAGAACTCCGCCCCGTCGGCCGAGAACCGCTTGTCGTAGGTCCCGGAGGGATAGATCTCCTGATAGCGGGTCAGCTCTCCGCCGTTCGGGGTGGTCAGCGTCACCGAGCCCTGCGTGACGTTGGAATAGGTCAGCCCGACGCCCTCATAGACCCCGCGCGCATTGCCGCCGTACTGAATCTCGAACCCGTCGGGCGTGGCGTTGGAGATGACCGAGGGGGTCAGGGCCGCGAAGTCGAAGCTCAGAAAGCCCAGCCCGAACGCCTCGGACAGAAAGTCGAAGCCCTCGTTCGCCGTGGACACGATGCGGACCATCGCCGCCCCCCTCGTCTCGATGACGTCTTCGCCGACGCGCCATAACGTCGCGACCGGCGTCCCCCGCCGGCCGCGTTCATCTTACACTGATTCGACGTCGAAATCGCGTGCGACGATGGCGCCGCGCGCGACCGGGGCGTCAGACGAAGTCGAACATGCCCTCGTTGATCTCGTCGCGGTCCAGCCCGTCGAAGATCACCGTGGTGCCGGCGAAGCGCACCGCGCCGTCGCCCTTCACCGTCGCCAGGCGCAGGTCCTCGAAGCCGGAGGCGAGCGAGCGGTCGATCTCCACCGTGTCCTGCCGGCTGAAATCCTCGATCACGTCGCGGCCCAGCTTGCGCGCATCGTAGACGAAGGCGTCGGCCCCGCCGCCGCCCTTGAGCATGTCGTTCTGCTTGCCGCCGATCAGCCGGTCCTTGCCGGCGCCGCCGTTCAGCTCGTCCTTGCCGGTTTCGCCCTCCAGCACGTCGCCGCCGCCGCCGCCGATCAGCTCGTCCTTGCCCTGACCGCCGAGCAGCAGGTCGTCGCCGCCGCCGCCATAGATCTCGTCGTTGCCCTTCAGTCCCAGCGCCACGTCGTCGCCGGAGCCCATGCGCAGCTCGTCCGACGCGCGCAGCAGCTTCTCGGCCAGCTCCATGTTGTCCTTGTCCGACCGGGTCTTGGAAACGCGGAAGAACTCGCTGGCCTTCACGCGCATGTCGCTGACCGTGACCGTGCCGAAGGGGCTTTTGTCCGTGCCGCCGGTGATGACGCCGCCGAAGGGCGTGTCGATCTCGCCCCCGTCGCGCCTGATCGTGCGATAAGTCAGGCCGCTTCCCGTCCAGCTCTGCGTGAAGCCGTCCGGAAACTCCAGGTCCCACCGGGTCTTGGTGGTCTTGGTATCCCGCACGCCGATGCTGAAGTCGTCCTTGTCGAGCGCGAAGCCCAGCTCCGACATGTCGAAGTCTTCGCGCGTCTTGAGAACCATTTTCACCACGGTTCAGGTCTCCTCAGACGAACTCGAACATGCTCTGATCGATGTCGGCCCGGTCGAGCCCATCGAAGACGATCGTCGTGCCCGCGAAGCGCACCGCGCCGTCGCCCTGCACCGTGGCCAGGCGCAGCTCTTCGAAGTTGGCGGCCAGCGCCTGGTCGATCTCCACGGTGTCGCGACGGCCGAAATCCTGGATCTCGTCGCGGCCCTGCTTGCGGTCCTCGTAGATGAAGGTGTCCGCGCCGCCGCCGCCGGTCAGGTCGTCGTTGCCCTTGCCGCCCTCGATCAGGTCGTCGCCGCCCTGTCCGTTGATCTCGTCGCGGCCGCCGCCGCCCATCAGGATGTCTTCGCCGCCGCCGCCGAACACGATGTCGGCCTTCTTGCCCGCGTCCACCACGTCGTCGCCGTCGCCCAGCCGGAACTCGTTCTTGCGGTTCAGCAGACGGTTGAAGAGCGCGACGTTGTCGGCGTCGGACTTGGTGCGCGAGACCTTGAAGAAGGTGCTGGCGCTGATGCTGAACTCGACCGAGAAGTTCGCGCCCTCGGAGTAGCCGGTGACCTTGCCGCCGCGCGGCGCCTCCAGCGTCTTGCCGTTCAGCGTGATCTCGCCGTAGCGCATGTTCTGACCGGAATAGGTCCCGACCAGCCCGTTGGGGCCGTCGTCGTAGCGCAGCGCGTACTTGCGCGACCCGCTCTGGATGACCTCGTGGCCGAAGCGCGGGTTGAAATCGTTGCTCGTCAGCGCGAGCGGAACCTCCGTGAAATCGAGATCCTCTTTCGTCCGGCTGATGACCTTGACCATGTCCGTGCGTTCCTCTGACCGAGCCGCGGCCCGTCGCCGCCGCCTTTCAAATACCAGCTAAAATGCAGGAGGCGAGCGCATTGCGCCCGCCTCGCGGCCATTTTTAGGCATTTGTTTCCGGGGCTTGGTCCTGTCGTCTCATGACCGGTTCATTGTTCGCGAAGCTTTCGAACCGTCGCGGAATCGTCGCCCAACCGACGCGTCGCAGGCGCCCCCGGGGCCGAGCCGGCGAGCCCTCAGAAGGCGTAGGACAGGCCGGCCACGTCGTCGGGCGAGAGGCCCTCGAAAACCAGAAACGTGTCGCCGTCCACGACCAACGCCGTTTCGCCGGCGAAGACGGTCAGGCTCAGATCTTCGAACGCGGCGGCGGAGGAGCCCGCGATCTCCACGCCGTCCTCGCCCGGCACGAAATCCTCGATGGTCGCGATGCTGGCCAGGGCGGCGTCCACCGCCACCGTGTCCGCGCCCGCCCCGCCCGTCAGGGTGTCGAAGCCCGCGCCGATCTCGAACCGGTCGGCGCCCGCGCCGCCGAACAGGCGATCGTCGGCGTCGACGCTGACCAGCGTGTCGTCGCCCTCGCCCCCGGTCAGGGTGTTGAAGCCGACGCCGCCCGTCAGCACGTCGTCGCCGTCGCCCCCGAACAGCGCGTCGCTCCCGGCGCCGCCGTCGAGGA
>JBCBYE010000573.1:0-3146 GCA_039816075.1 Pseudomonadota bacterium
CGAGTCGTCGAAAGGGTCAAGGCTCGCAAGCCGAAGGCGCAGCGACCGCGCGAAGCGCGGCTCGGCCTTGAGGCTTTCGACGACTCGCCGCACGCTCGGCGAAGGCCCCCCAAGGGCCTTCTCAGCAGATTGCGAAAATGGCCCCCAAAGCGCAAACCTCCGAGACCTGGCCAGCCGGCGAAGCCGGCCGCGTCACGAGGGGGGTCGATCCCCCCGAGGGGCGCGCACGGGACGGGGATCAGGGCGCGAGGCCCTCGAACGGATCCTCCGGCGCCTCTTCGGGCCGCCAGCCGAACAGCTGCCAGGTGCGGGCCATGTGCTCGGGCAGCGGCGCGGTCAGGCGCAGGGGGCGGCCGGTGGCGGGATGGGCGATCACCAGGCTGCGGGCATGCAGGTGCAGCTTGCGGCTGATGGCGCCGCCCAGCTGCGCGCCCCAGCCGTCGCCCTCGTTGGTCTGGCCGGAGCCGCCGTACTTGCCGTCGCCCACCACCGGATGGCCCAGCGCGGCCATGTGCGCGCGCAGCTGGTGGGTGCGCCCGGTGATCGGCCGCAGGGCCGTCCAGGCGGCGCGCTGGGCGGCGGCCTCGATCACCGCGTAATCCGTCGTCGCCCGTTTGGCGCCCGGCGTCGACTTGATGGCGCCGGGATGCACGGTGCGCATCTTCTCGCCCTGCCCCGACCCGCCGCCGCCGGATTTCACCAGCCCCCAGCGCAGCGTGCCGGCGCGCGGCGCGGGCAGGCCCGCCACCGCGGCCCAGTAGAGCTTGAGCGTCTCGCGCCGCTGGAACGCCGCCGCCAGCGAGCGCGCCGCGTTGGCGGAGCGGGCCAGCACCAGCACGCCCGAGGTGTCGCGGTCCAGCCGATGCACCAGCTTGGGCGGCTCCTCGCGGTCGAAGCGCAGGGCCGGGGCGAGGCCGACCACGTGCCGCCCGGTCTGGCCGGAGCCGCCCTGCACCGGCAGCCCGGGCGGCTTGTTCAGGGCGATGACGTGCTCGTCGCGATAGAGCACGGCGTCGCGGATCGCCCTCGCCTCCGCCTCCGGCACGTCCTGGGGCGAAACGGGACGCGGCGAATCCTCGTCCGGCGCCGGCAGGGGCGGCACGCGGACGGTCTGGCCGACCTCGAGCCGGGTGGAGGCCTTGGCGCGGGCGCCGTCGATGCGCAGCTCGCCCTTGCGCAGCATCTTCTCGATGCGGCCCTGGCCCAGATGCGGCCAGCGCTTGCGCAGCCAGCGGTCGATGCGCTGGTCGGCCTCGTCGGGGCCGACGGTGACCTGCTGCACGCCGCTCATGGTCCGAAGGCCCCGCGCGCCAGGGCCAGCCCGGCCCAGAGCGCGGCGATGCACAGGCCGACGGAGCCGGCCATGTAGAGCGCCGCAGCCCCCAGCCGCCCCCGTTCGATCAGGTAGAGCGCATCGAGCGAGAAGGCGGAAAAGGTGGTGAAGCCGCCCAGCACGCCGGTCATCAGGAACGGCGCCCAGCGGCCCCAGGCGCCCGGCGCGCGTTCCATCAGCGCCACGGCCGCCAGGCCCATCGCCAGCGAGCCGGCGACGTTCACCGCCAGCGTGCCCCACGGGAATCCCGGCCCCGCCGCGCGGCCCGCCAGGCCCGCCAGCCACCATCGCAATGCGGCGCCGATCGCGCCGCCGAGCGCCACTTGAAGCACGGTCATGGGCGGCTTGTGGGCGGGGCGGCGTGCGGGGTCAAGCGCGTGCGGGCCGCCCTGGCGGCGCGCGCCGCCGCAAAGCGCGGAAAATGCCCCTCGAAGGCGATTGGACCGGCGGCCGCGAATGGGGCAGAGGCCGTGCTGCGTTCGCGCCCGAGCGCCCGTCGCCGAGGACCCCGCCATGCATCTGCAGGTCAACCGTCGCTACACGGTCGACATGATCGACCTGCGCGGCTTTCTGTCGGACGTCCTGTCCCGCTTCGACGAGGACGGGGTCGTGTCCGAGTCGTCCCGGCATGGGGCCGCGGCTCACCGCTTGGGCTTGGTGACGACGGTGCTGGGCAATGAGATGGCCTGGGGCTTCGTCGAGGTCGACGGGGCCCTTCGCAGTCTGCCGGCGAAGGGCCGGATCACCGCCGTCATCGACACGCGGGACTTCGGCGTCCTGAATCTCGACGGCCCGATCGACGCCTTCGAACTGGGGGCGCTGCTGCTGGGAAATCCCGCGCGGTCGCGGAAGATGGCGGCGCAGATTCTCGCCGGCGACGACACGTTCCTCTTCGCGGCCGGCGACGACCGGGCCGATGCGGGCGCCGGCGACGACGTGATGAGCGGCGAGCGCGGCGCCGATCTGCTGCGCGGGGGGGCCGGCGACGACCGTATGTTCGGCGGCGACGGTCGCGATCGGCTGGAGGGCGACGCGGGCGCGGACCGGATCCGGGGCGATGCCGGCCCGGATCGGCTGCATGGCGACGGCGGCGCGGATCGGATGTTCGGCGGCGCGGGCGCCGACCGGATGGACGGCGGGGCGGGCGACGACCGCATGCTGGGCCAGGCCGAGGCGGACCGCCTGTTCGGCGGCGGCGGCGAAGACGTGCTGTTCGGCGGCGGCGGCCGCGACGCGCTGTTCGGCGGCGCGCATCACGACCGACTTCGCGGCGGACTGCGCGACGACGATCTGCGCGGCGGCGGCGGGGCGGATGATCTGGACGGCGGCGCGGGGGCGGACCGGCTCTTCGGCGACGGCGGCGCGGATGCCCTGCGCGGCGGCGAGGGCGACGACCGACTGTTCGGCGGGTCCGGCGACGACGCGCTGGACGGCGGCGAGGGCGAGGACGCGCTCTTCGGCGACCAAGGCGACGACGCCCTGCAAGGGGGCGCGGGGGTGGACGCGCTGTTCGGCGGCGCCGGCGACGACGCCCTCGAGGGGGGCGACGGCGCGGACAGGCTCTCCGGCGAGGACGGGCAGGACGCCCTGCGGGGCGAGGCAGGCGCGGACCAGCTTTTCGGCGGCCATGGCGACGACATCCTCGACGGCGGCGCCGGGAGCGACGCGCTGTTCGGGGGCGACGGCGACGACGTGCTGACCAGCGTGTCGTCGCCCTCGCCCCCGGTCAGGGTGTTGAAGCCGACGCCGCCCGTCAGCACGTCGTCGCCGTCGCCCCCGAACAGCGCGTCGCTCCCGGCGCCGCCGTCGAGGA
>JBCBYE010000250.1:0-6332 GCA_039816075.1 Pseudomonadota bacterium
CCAGCTTCTGCATGAAGTGGCAGCGCCAGTGCAGGCGGGCGTCGAAGGCGCCCAGCGCCTTGCGCCAGGTCTTGGCGGCGGGCGCGTCGTCGCCGCGCAGCTCGCCCAGACGGGCGCGCGTGGCCTGCACGACCTCGCGGGTCGACAGCGTGCCCAGCGCGAGATGCAGCGACAAGCGCGAACAGCTGTCATAAGCGGTCAGCGGGCTCGACAGCTCCTTGTGGTAGTTGGCGCCTCGCTGCGCAAGGAAGCCGCCTAGGGCGGACAGGCCGGCGCGGCGGCCGCCGGTCTGCGTGCCCGAGGGGATGTCGAGTCCCAGCGCCAGAGGCGTCGGCAGGGCCTGGGTCTCAGCCTCGGCCCAGCGCGGGGCCTCGGGCGCGGCGATCTGGGGGACGGCGGCGCGACGTTCCCACTCCTTGGCCCAGCCGTTGCGGGATCTGAGCGGGCGCTGCACGCCGCCGAGGGGCGTTTCATGGATCGCGACGCCCTCGGCCCGCGCCCAGGCGCGCACTGCGCGGTCGCGGGCGAAGGTCCAGAGGTTTCCGGTCTCCGCATGGGCATGGATCGCGACGGCGCCGGTTTCGGCCGCGATGCTGCGAAAGACTTCGACGGCCTCGCCGACGCGGATCGTCAGGCGCCCGCCGAGGGTGCGGAGATCCGCGTCGAGCTCCTCCAGCGATTGGGCCAACGGCGCCCACTGCCGGCCGGAGACGTCGGGCAGGCGCCAATAGGCCGGCTCCGCGATGTAGAGCGCCAGCACGCGGCCGGCTGCCGCGGCGTCGGCCAGAGGCGCGTGGTCCTCCACGCGCAGGTCGCGCTTGAACCAAACGATATGCACGGGATCCGTCATGGGGCGGAGGTTGCGCCGGCCGACCGATGTTTCAAGCCATGACGTTGACGCGCGGCGCCGGCGCCGCATCTGGCGAGGGGCAACCATAGGAGCCGCCCATGATCCGCCCGCTTACCCTCGCCGCCGTCGCGGCGTTCGCCCTCGCCGCGCCGTCGCAGGCCCAGGTCCGCGTCCTGTTTCAGGAGAGCGCGCCCAAGGACCGCTTCACCCTGATCAACGAGGGGCGCTGCACGTTCGAGGGGCTGACGGCGGAGATCGATCTTTCCTCGGCCGCCGGCGGGCTGATCTTCGACGTGACCGGCGCCGGGGCGGGGGTGGAGGTGTTCCAGCCGCTGGAGATGGCCGAGGGCGACGTGCAGCCGGCAGGCGAAGTGCGCGACGGCGATTCGACGCTGCGCCTTGCTCTGGGGCCCTTGGGTCCGGGGGAACGGGCGGCCGTCACCATCGACGTGGACGACACGCTGCGAAACGGCGAGCTGGGCCAGATCCGTGTGGCGGGGGCGGAAATTCAGGGCGGCCGCGTGATCCTGACGGCGGAGGGCGGACTGTCGGCCGAGGGCGCGTTCGGATCGGACGCGGTGGCGGTACTTCAGGTGAGCGCCTGCGCCGTGTGAGGCGCGCGGCCTGGAACGGCGCGCCGAGACCCGGCGGCCCGAGATGGGGCGGCCTGAGACGGGGCGGTCCGAGACGGGGTATTTTGAGACGGGGCGGCGCCCCGATCTTCGGCCGCGGCGCCCGCGTCGAGGAAGGAGGCCCCGGATCAAGTCCGGGGCGAGCCGGAGCGGGGCGGCGCGGTCGGGCGTCGATCCGTCTTTAGGCGCAAAGCCGAAGGGCCGCCCCAAGGGGCGGCCCTTTCGCGTCTCTGTCGAGCGCCGCGCTCAGTCGGCGGTGAGCAGCGGGGGCTTTCCGCCGGCGAGCTTGGGGCTCTCGGGCTCGGTGATCTTCAGATCCAGCGCGCCGTCCTTGAGACCGACCTTCACCAGTCCGCCCTTGGCGAGCTTGCCGAACAGCAGCTCCTCGGCCAGGGGCTTTTTGATATGCTCCTGGATCACGCGGCCGAGGGGGCGGGCGCCCATCCGGTCGTCGTAGCCCTTTTCGGCCAGCCATTCCGCCGCCGGCTTGGTGAGCTCGATGCTGACGCCGCGATCCATCAGCTGCGCCTCCAGCTGCAGGACGAACTTTTCGACCACCTGCAGGATCACCTCTTTCGGCAGCGGGCCGAAGGAGATCACGGCGTCGAGGCGGTTGCGGAACTCCGGCGTGAAGGTCCGCTCGATCGCCGCCGTATCCTCGCCCTCGCGCCGGTCCCGGCCGAAACCGATGGCCGACTTGGCCAGCTCCGACGCGCCGGCGTTGGACGTCATGATGAGAACCACGTTGCGGAAATCGACCGTCTTGCCGTTGTGGTCGGTCAGCTTGCCGTGGTCCATCACCTGCAGGAGGATGTTGAAGACGTCCGGATGCGCCTTTTCGATCTCGTCGAGCAGCAGCACGCAATGGGGGTGCTGGTCGACGCTGTCGGTCAGCAGCCCGCCCTGGTCGAAGCCCACATAGCCCGGAGGCGCGCCGATCAGGCGGCTGACCGAGTGCTTCTCCATGTACTCGGACATGTCGAAACGCTTCAGCTCCACGCCCATGATGTCGGCGAGCTGCTTGGCGACCTCGGTCTTGCCGACGCCGGTGGGGCCGGCGAAGAGGTAGTTGCCGATCGGCTTTTCCGGCTCGCGCAGGCCGGCGCGGGACAGCTTGATGGCCGAGGCCAGCGCCTCGATCGCGGCGTTCTGGCCGAAGACCACGCGCTTGAGCGCCGCCTCGAGGTCGCGCAGCGTCTCGGCATCGTCCTTGGAGACGGTTTTCGGAGGGATGCGGGCGATCTTCGCCACGACGTCCTCGATCTCCTTGGGGGTGATGGTCTTGCGACGCTTGCTGTCGGGCATGAGGTGCTGGAAGGCGCCCGCCTCGTCGATCACGTCGATGGCCTTGTCCGGCAGCTTGCGGTCGTTGATGTAGCGCGCGCTCAGCTCCACCGCGACCTTGATGGCGTCGGCGGTGTAGCGGATGTCGTGATGCTCTTCGAAGTAGGGCTTGAGGCCCTTGAGGATCTTCACGGTGTCGTCGACCGAGGGCTCGTAGACGTCGATCTTCTGGAACCGGCGGGACAGCGCGCGGTCCTTCTCGAAGTGCTGGCGGAACTCCTTGTAGGTGGTGGAGCCCATGCAGCGCAGGGAACCGGACTGAAGCGCCGGCTTGAGCAGGTTCGAAGCGTCCATGGCGCCGCCCGAGGTGGCGCCGGCGCCGATCACCGTGTGGATCTCGTCGATGAAGAGGACCGCGTCGGGGTGATCCTCAAGCTCCTTCACGACAGCCTTCAGCCGCTCCTCGAAATCGCCGCGATACCGCGTTCCGGCCAGCAGCGCGCCCATGTCGAGGCTGAAGATCGTGGCGTTGGACAGCTCGTCGGGCGTCTGTCCTTCGACGATCTTCTTGGCCAGCCCCTCGGCGATGGCGGTCTTGCCCACGCCCGGATCGCCCACCAGCAACGGGTTGTTCTTGCGCCGACGGCACAGCACCTGGATGCAGCGCTCCACCTCGCTTTCGCGACCGATCAGCGGATCGACGTCGCCCTTGCGGGCCTTGGTGTTGAGGTCGACGCAGTACTTGCCAAGCGCGGTTTCGTCCTTGTCGCCCTTGTCCTCGCCGGTCGGCTTGGCGCCGGCCCCCTCGTTTTCGTCGTCGGAGCCGCGTACGGGCCGCGCCTCGCCATAGGCCGGGTTCTTGGCGACGCCATGGGAGATGTAGTTGACCGCGTCGTAGCGGGTCATGTCCTGCTCCTGCAGGAAGAAGGCGGCGTGGCTTTCGCGCTCGGCGAAGATGGCGACGAGCACGTTGGCGCCGGTGACCTCGGTGCGGCCGGACGACTGCACGTGGATCGCGGCGCGCTGAATGACCCGCTGGAAGCCCGTCGTCGGGGCCGCTTCCGATCCATCCACGTCCGAGACCAGCGCCTCGAGCTCGTTGTCCACGAAGCGCGTAAGCGACTCGCGCAGCGTGTCCAGGTCCACTCCGCAGGCCTTCATCACGCGGGCCGCATCGGGCTCGTCGATCAGGGCCAGCAGGAGATGCTCGAGGGTCGCCAGCTCATGCTTGCGCTCGTTGGCGAGCGACAAGGCGAAGTGAATGGCTTCCTCGAGGGTTTTGGAGAACGACGGCATCCGCGCATCACCTTTCAGTTCGCCCCGCGGATGGGCCCGCGAGGGCTGCGACGCCAACCCACCCGGGGGTCTGCGTACGCGATGTTGGTTTAGATTTCGCGCTCGTCGCGTTCGGATCAAGGGTGAAGGCGTCGCATAGGCCGAATTTCCGGCCCGCAGAGCGGCGCTATTCCTTTTCCATGGTGCACTGCAGCGGGTGCTGATGCTGCTGCGCGTACTCCATGACCTGCGTGACCTTGGTCTCCGCGATCTCGAACGAAAAGACGCCCACGACGGCGACGCCGCGGCGATGCACGGTCAGCATGATCTCCACCGCGCCGTCGTGATTGAGGCCGAAGAAGCGTTCGAGGACGTGAACGACGAACTCCATCGGCGTGTAATCATCGTTCAGCAGCAAGACCTTGTACATGGACGGCTTCTTGGAGCGCGCCCGAGGCTTGACCGCGAGGCCGGCATCGCCGTCGCCCCCGCCGCCGCCCGCATCGTCCGGACCCTCGGGGTCGGCGGAGAGGCGCGGCGAAAGGCGGCGCGTTGCACGATGCGACGGAAACGTCCGAACCAGCTTCATGAAGCCGGATTATATGCCGTGACGGCCGCAAAAAAAGGGGGGGGCCTGTCGGTTTCTCGCAGCTGCGCACAGAGGTCGTGGCGCGGCGCGACGGTGGGGAACAGGAGCGGACCTGGCGGCCCCGCACGGCGAAAGCGCTTGGTGAACGCAAATGCCGAAACACCATTTTAAATTGGCAAACATGGTGTTATCGTGGCAAGCGAAGAAGGTGGTTCAACCACCGGCCCCAAAGGGCCGCGTACAGGCGAAACGACGAGGGTTCGGCATGACGAGCTCCTGCGCGACCGACCGGCAGCGATCCGGCGCGACGATCCTGGCCCTCATGGCGGCGGTCTGGGCGCTCTGCGCCCTGTCGGCGCTGGCTCCGGCCCCGGCGGCGGCGGCGGCGGCGCCCTATGCGGCGCTGGTCATGGATGCGCGCACGGGCGAAGTGCTGCATGCGCGCAGCGCGGATCGAAAGCTGCACCCCGCCTCGCTGACCAAGATGATGACGCTCTACATGGCGATCGAGGCGGTGAAGCGCGGGCGCCTGGGACTCGACCAGCGGGTGCGCGTGTCGCGCACCGCGGCCAAGCAGCCGCCGTCCAAGATCGGCCTGCGCGCCGGGCAGCGGGTGACCGTGCGCCACCTGATGCGCGCCTCGGCGGTGAAGAGCGCGAACGACGCCGCCACCGCCCTGGCGGAGGCCACCGTGCGCGGATCGGTGTCGGACTGGGCCAAGGCCGCCACGGCGAAGGCGCGGGCGCTGGGCATGCGCAACACCACGTTCCGCAACCCGCACGGCCTGACCCAGTCGGGTCATCTGAGCACGGCGCGGGACATGGCGATTCTGGGACGCCGCCTCTATTTCGACCATCCGGAGTACTGGGCGCTGTTCTCGCGCAAATCGACGACGGCCATGGGGCGCACCATCCGCGCCACCAACCGCCGGCTGCTGAGCCAGTACCGCGGCGCCGACGGCATCAAGACGGGCTACACCCGCGCCGCCGGCTTCAACCTCGCCGCGTCTGCGCAGCGAGGCGAAAAGCACGTGATCGCGGTGATGTTCGGCGGCCGGTCGGTCGCGCAGCGCACCCGGCGGGTGACCGAGCTGCTGGACATGGGATTCTCGCGTTCGCCCCGTCACGCCAAGGTGATCAAGCCGCGCGGAGGAACCGCCCTGGCCCAGGTGTCGCCGGTGCCCATCGAGCGGCCGGAGGCGCCGGAGACTTTGCTGGGCCGCGTGGCCAAGGCGGTCGCGCCCACGGCCCATGCGGGCACGGCGCGATCCACGGCCACCCGCTTCGCGCCCGTGAAGGCTGAACTGCCCTCGCCGCGCCCCGGCGGGCGAACGCAGAACCACGGCGTGGCGATGCGGGCGGAGTTTCCGCCGACGCGCCCCTGAGCGACGCGCCGAACGATCCGCCGACCAATCGGTGGGCCGCCCCTCAGTCGGCCGGGGTCACGACGCGGCCGACGGACCGATAATCGAAACCGGCGCGCGCGGCATCCTCGGGGTCGTAGACGTTGCGAAGGTCCAGGAACACGCGGCCGCGCATCAGCTGGCCCAGACGCTCCAGGTCCAGCGCGCGGAACTCGTTCCACTCGGTCAGCAGCACTACGGCGTCCGCCTCGCGCGCGGCGTCGTAGGCATCCTCCACCCATTGCACGCCGGGCAGCAGCGCCTCCCCCTCCTTGCGGCCCTGGGGGTCGACCACGCGCA
>JBCBYE010000867.1:0-1524 GCA_039816075.1 Pseudomonadota bacterium
CCGGGCGCCCGGCCGCCGCCGTCGTCAGATCATCAGCCAGGCGTTGGCGTCGCGGCTTTCGAAGTACCAGAGGCGCTGGCCGGAGATCATCTTGCGCCAGTCGCGCGAGGCGTCCTTGAGGCCCAGGGGCGCCAGCACCGCGTCGACCTCCGCCACCTCCTCGGCCGTCGGCTCCACCACCTTGACGTCGACGCCGAGGCTTTCGATCGGGCCGGCCACCCAGACCTCCCCCTGCCAGAGCGCATCGGCGCAGGAGGGGCCCGCCCCGCCCAGCGCGATGATGCGCCCGCGATGGGCCATGAAGCCGGACTGGTAGCCGATCTTGCCCTCGACCACGATGTCGCCGCCCTTCATCGCCACGCCGCAGCGCGGGCCGGCATCGCCCTTCACATGGATCAGCCCGCCGGTCATGGCGGCGCCGCAGCTCATGCCGGCATAGCCGCCGACGGTGACCGTGCCGTGGCTCATGCCCTCGGCCAGGCCCCAGCCGGCATTGCGTTCGATGTCCACGGTCGCGCCGTCGTTGAGGCCGGCGCAGTAATAGCCGACCGAACCCTCGAAGCGCACCCGCGCGCCGGGCGGCAGGCCGACGCCGAGGTTGTGGCGGCTGCGCGTGTCGCGCACCACGACAGGCGCGCCGGTCTTGAGCACGGCCTGAAGTTCGCGGTTCACGTCGCGGATGTGGCGATCGCCGGCCTCGACGACGACTTCGTCCAGAACGTCGCTCATGCCGCGAGGCTCCGGTTGCCCACGCCCCAGGTGTGCGTGATGGAGGGGCCGTCGAAATTGATGATGTCGGCCTCGTCCGGGACGACGCGGCGCACGGCCTGCTCTTCGGTGGCGGCGGCCAGCTCTGCGTCGCGCTCCACCACCACCAGCGGCTTCATGGCGTAGCGGTCCTTGGCGAAGCCGATGCCGCCCTGATCGGCGATCAGGTAGGTGAAGACCCCGTCGATGGCGCCGATGGACTTCTTCAGCGCCGCCTCCAGCGTCAGGCCCTGCTTGATCTGGTCCGAGATCCACACGGCGATCAGCTCGGAATCGTTGCCGGTGAGGAAGCGATAGCCCGCCCGCTCCAGCCGCTCGCGCCACGTAAAATAATCGGTGATCTGGCCGTTATGCACGATGGCGACGTCCGGGAAGGGCCGCGCCCAGAACGGGTGCGAGGCGTTGGGCAGCACCGAGCTTTCGGTTGCGAGGCGGGCGTGGCCCAGCCCGTGCGTGCCGATCAGCTCGCGCACGCCGTGCTTTTCCGCCACGGCCTCCGAGCCGCCGACATCCTTGATGATCTCGAGGCTGCGGCCGCAGGACTGCACCTCGAACCGCGTATGGGCGTCGGCGTCCTTGATCCAGGCGGCCAGATCCCTCGGCTCGGTGATGGTCAGGCGCGCGCACCAGTGGGCGGCGGCGTCCGTCGTCACCTCCGGCTCCGTCAGGAAATCCGCGCCATGGGCCTTGAGCACGTCGCGGAAGCCGTCGAGATCGGCGCCGAGCGTGTCCTTGTCGAAGCCCATCCCGCGCAGG
>JBCBYE010000542.1:0-3434 GCA_039816075.1 Pseudomonadota bacterium
CGCGGGCGGTCGCCCGCGCCGGCGGGCCTTGCCCGCCGAGGGCCGCGGCGGGCCGGGCGCCTGGGGGCGAGGGACGCGGGGCGGCTTGCGGCGGGCTTTTGGCGGGGCCGGGCGGCGCCCGGCCCGTGGAAAAGCTGTCGCGGGCGGCGGCGGGGCGGCTAAGCTCGGCCGCGTGGAGCCATCGGGAGGGGACATGAGCGCGCGCGGCGGCGAAGGCGAGGCGTCGGAGGGGGCGGCCGACGGCGGGCGCCTGCGCCGGATGCTGGACGCCGTGCTGGGGCCGGCGGCGACGCCGACGCCGGAGCTGCGGCGCTACGTGCGCTACTGGTCGGTGCTCTACCCGGTCGGGGCGCTGGTGCATCTGATGGCGCTGCTGGTGTTCCTCGACGCGGGCGCGGGGCTGATGGTGGCGGTGAACTGCGTGTCGGTGCCGCTTTACCTGACATGCACCTGGCTGGTGCGGCGCGGCGTCCATCGCCTGCCCTTCTGGCTCGCCATGGCCGAGCTGATCGGCCACGGCACGGCGGCGGTGATCAGCGTCGGGCCGCTGCCGGGGCTGCAGAACTACATCTTCCCGGTGGTGATCCTGTGCTTCGTGCAGCCGTTCTATTCGCTGCGCGCGTCGGCCGCGATCGCGGGGGCGGCGATGGCGCTGACGGCGGCGCTGGTGGTCTACGGCGTGGGGGGCGAGCCGATCTATGCCGTGCCGGAGTGGAAGCTGGCGCGCAACGCGGGGGTCACGTCGGTGATGATCCCGGCCGTGGTCATCGCGATGGTGCTGCCTTTCATCCTGGAGAGCCGGCGGGCGGAGGCGGCGCTGCAGGCGGCCTATGCCGAGAGCGAGGGGCTGCTGCTGAACATCCTGCCGGCCGCAGCCGCCGCGCGGCTGAAGGCGGGGGCGGAGCGGGTGGTGGACGAGCATGCGCGCGTGGCGGTGCTGTTCGCGGACATCGCCGGCTTCACCGCGCTGGCCGACGGGCGGCCGCCGGCCGAGGTGGCGGAGCTGCTGGACCGGGTGTTCTCGGTCTGCGACGCGGCCGCGGAGCGGCACGGGGCGGAGAAGATCAAGACCGTGGGCGACGCCTACATGGCGGTTGCGGGGTTGCCGGGCGCGTCGGGACCAGGCGGCGGGGAGAGCGGCGGCGGGGCCGGCGGTTGGGCCTCGCCCGAGGCGGCGGCGGCGGCCATGGCGCTGGAGATCCGCGCGGCGGTCGGGGCGATGGCGGGGCCCGACGGCGCGCCGCTGCGCCTGCGCATAGGGCTGAATGCGGGCGGCGCCTCGTCGGGCGTGATCGGGCGGCGCAAGTTCGCCTACGACCTGTGGGGCGACGCGGTGAACGTGGCGGCGCGGATGGAGGCGACGGGCGAACCCGGCCGCATCCAGCTGCCGCAGGAGATGGCCGAGGCGCTGGGCGGGGCGTTCGAGACCTCGCCGCGGGGCGAGGTGGAGGTGAAGGGCAAGGGCGTGATGCGCACCGCCTGGCTGGAGGCGGCGGCGCGGGGGGGATCGGAGCGGGAGAGATCGGAGCGGGGTTGACCGCGGCGCGGTGATCTAGAGCGGGGGTGGAGGTCGGGGCGAGGGCGGGGCCGGGCGACGTCTCGCCCCGGACGTGATCCGGGGCCTCCTGCGGCGGGGCCGGGGGCGCGGCGGACGTCGTCGCGCGGGGGATGAAACCTTTCGGCCGGTCCGCCCGTGGATGCGGGGGACGGGCGCGCCGTGCGGGCGGGTCCGACGGCTTGGAAAGGAGTTTCGAGATGACCCGACCTTGGTGGATCTCTTCGGCGCGGCTGATGGATGCGGCCGCCCTGGCGATGGCGCTGCTGACGCTGGGCGTCAGCGGCGCGGCGCTGGCCGACGGGCATGTGGCGGTCGAGGCCGCGGATCAGAGCGTCGCGGGCGGCGTCGTCGCCGCGGAGGCGGTGATGGCGGAGGAGCGCGGCTGGCTGGTCGTGCACCGCACCGACGCGCAGATGAAGCCCGGGCCGGTCGTGGGCCATGCGCCGCTGGGGCCGGGCCTGAACAGGGACGTCAAGGCGCTGCTGACGGAGCCGGTGGCGCCGGGCGAGCGGCTGATGCTGATGATCCATTCCGAGGCGGGCGGCGCCCGGCCGGGGATCTTCGAGTATGTGCTGGGGGCCAAGGAGGACGGGCCGATCCGCGAGGATGGGCGGCTGGTGATGGCGGTGATCGAGGCGCAGTGATGCGCGCCGGCGATCCGGACCCGCGAAGCGGACCGCTGATCCGGACCGCTGATCGGGGCCGGTGATGGGGGCGCCGGGGGCTAGGGCCGGATCAGCCGGGGCGCGGCGTCGACGATGTAGCGGCGCTGCGCCTCGGTGTCCGGGGTCGGCATGTTGCGGGCGGCGGAAACCCGGGCCATGGCGGCCTCGGCCGAGCCGGCGAAGGGGGCCAGGATCAGGGCCGTGAGCATGCCAGAGCGGCCGATGCCGGCGCGGCAATGGGCGGCGACGCCCTCGCCCGCCGCGATGGCGCGGGTCAGCTCGGCGGCGAGCGCCTCGAACGGCGCGGGGTCGGGCAGGCCGTAATCGGCGACGGGATGCTGCACGAAGCGCAGTCCGGCGCGGGCGGCGGCCTGCGCCTCGGCGGCGAGACCGAGGTCGGAGGCCTCGTCGGGTTCCAGCAGCGAGACCAGGCGGTCGACGCCGAGCCCGCGGATATGGGCGAGGTCCGCGGCCAGCCGGTCGCCCGAGGGCTTGGGCAGGATGAAGAGGCGGCCGGGCAGGTCGCGGGCGACTTCGTGGATCGAGGGTTTCATGGGACGGCGGCCTCGGCCGGGGGGCGCGGACCCGCGGCGCGGGACGGGGCGGGGCTCGGCGGCCCTGGAAGGGGCGGGGCTCGGCGGCCCGAAAAGGGGCGGGGCTCAGCGGCCCCAGATGGAGGGCGGCGCCCAGGCGCGGGCGCCGTCCGGCGTTTCCCATCGCAGCATCAGGCACGAGGTGTTGTGGCGCTGGAAGAACGTGGCCTCGACCGCATACCAGCCGGGTTCGGGAACCGAGACCTCCACCCAGCCGCCGGTTTCGCAGGGGTGGCGGCCGTCGTGGCGATAGACCGGCGCGCCGCCGATGGCGATTTCGAAGCCGTCGTTGTTGTGGAATTCCAGCCGATGCGTGCCGGCGGCGTCGAAGCGCATGTAGCCGTCGATTCGCGCGGCGACGAGCGTGGCGGCGGGGGAGGTGAGGGCCGGCTCGCCCGGTTCCGTGTCCGGATAGTCGAGGCCGATGAGGGGGGCGCCCCGCGAGGCGCCCTTGGCCAGGGCGCGGCGGGCCTGGTCGAGCGACTTGACGTCGGGCGGATAGGCGTAGGCGACGTTCAGGCCGGGCTGTGGCGCCGCCGCCCTGCTCGCCGCCGCCGCGCTCGCCGGCGCCGCGGCCGCCCAGCCCATCGCGCTGACGCCCGCCGCGCCGCAGCCGGC